>JABXJY010000405.1 GCA_013375385.1 Desulfobacterales bacterium | reverse complement strand
GGCATCATTTTTTCGACAAAGGACCCCCCGCTCGCATACCACAAAACCGTCTGAGGAAGGGAGGCCGTCTGGTGGCCCCAATAAGTCCAGGACCCCGCCAGCATCGGTGGCAATAACAGGAACCGAAGAGGCCATGGCTTCAATTATCGATACAGGGGTTCCCTCGTTTGTAGAGGTCAGGGTGAGGATATCCAGGTCCGCATAAACCGCAGGCACATTTCTTATCCAACCGCAAAACCTCACGTGAGTGGTTAGCCCCAACTGCTGGCAATACGTCTCCAGTTCATCTCTCAGTTCGCCATCTCCCACCACGATGAACTTTGTCTGTACCCCGGGATTCTGGTCAAGAAACAGTTTTGCTGCCTTAAGAAACATCATATGGTTCTTTATGGGAACCAGACGGCCGACAATTCCAACCACGAGGGCATCATCGTTTATTCCGAGGCTTCTCCTGAATTGCCCTTTCAACACTCCGTTCCCCAGAAAGGGCCTTAGATCAAAACCCAGTTCCACGGTGTTTATCTTTTTGGCTGGGGCGATCCGGAATTTCTCCAACAGATCTCTCTTCTGGCTGTCGCTAATAGCAATAATCACATCTGTCAGCCTTGCTAAGAGGCGCTCGATCCACACAAACATCAGTGATTTTGCCCTGCTGAAATAGCCCTCAAACACATGGCCATGAAAGGTATGAACCGTGCGTACTTTCCTCCCACAAATAAGGTTATACATGGCTACGGCTAACCTGGCACTGGAGCCAGCCTTGGCCGTATGCGTATGCACGATATCCGGTTTTTCTTGTATAAGTCTACTGAAAATCTGTCCGAAAGCCTTTAAATCCATCCTGAGGCTGATCTCTCTCTGCAGCTCTGGAATAATTATAGGTTCTTTATCCGCTGGATCAAAAAGATAGCTCATGTCCCCTTCCTGGGGAGAAATCTTGCCTGCAACCAGTACTGGCTCGAATTTTCTTGCATCCAACCCCTTTGTCAATAGATGAACATGAATAGCAGGTCCGCCTACATTGAGGCGTGCTATCATTCGTAAGACTTTTATCTTCTTTCCCCTTTCGAGGATATGAGCCTCCTTTAGGTGCATCCTGGTAAACTTAAGTTTCTCGTACCATACACGTGCCTGTCTAGAGACAAGGACATAAAGAAGGTGAAGGGAGATGCCGGCGATGGCCAAAGGTTTCATAAACCAGACGGGAGCCTTGTTATACTTCTCGAAGAGACGATAGCTGCTCTTATGAAATTCGAAGATGGACCTGAGAGGGGCTTGTCCGCTGCTCGCCCCAACATAATGAACAACAGAGGCCTGTGGAAAATAGACCACCTTCCCTCCCTTCCTCCACATGCGTCTGCACCAATCAGCATCCTCCCAGTACATAAAAAAGCGCTCATCCAGGAGACCTACATCATCCAACGCCTTTCTCCTCACTACCATGCAAGCACCCGAAACCCAATCCACTTCCATGGGGGTTTTGCCATCACTTCTAGTCGTCAGGATGTTTGCACGAGTGAATGGATTATTTGGGAAAAACCTGGTGAGCACTGAAGATCGGCCGAACAAACCCGTAAGTGGTGTAGGGAAAGTCCGGGCCGATCCCTGGACAGATCCATCATGATTGAGGATTTTAGGTCCAACGATCCCTACGTAAGGATGCTGTTCCATATACCGTAAGATGGGCTCGAAGAACCCATCCATGATGTAGGT
>JABXJY010000404.1 GCA_013375385.1 Desulfobacterales bacterium | reverse complement strand
TAGATGCCGGCACTCCGCGCTGCCTGTAAGACCGTAGCTCCTTTGTCAACGGTAACCTTGGTACCATCAATCGTCACATTCATCTTTTCCATCATGATCACCTAAAATCATCTCCAAGAATCCCAGGTTAACAGACTGATCCAAATGGTTGTCTTTAGTATTGCGGGTATGAATTGTCAAGAAAAAAGCTCGGTGCCTGATGGGGCAAATATAGGGAGAGGTGGGTTGGCGTTTCAAGTAGAAATCTTTGCGGCAGTAGGGGGTTAACCCTGCTCACAACAACACTGCCTACAGAGCTGTACCTTTTCATTGCAGCTTCTGATAGGCACAGGTTTTAGTTCTGCCCCTTGCCTTTTGCTCCTCCGCCTTATGCCTGCAGCCCTCCCCTCACTTCAACCCCGCCTTGCGCAGGGAGTCAATTAAGCGCTCTGTGTCGGCTTGATTCTTGAAGGGAAGTGTCTTTACAAAATACTCTAGAGAAAACTTTGGCTCTATCCTGAGGACTTCTGAGGCTTCAGCACGGGCCTGCTCCTCCCGCCCCAACAAACTGTAAGTAGCGGCCAGACCAGTGTGGGTAAGAATATCATCGGGGTTGAGATGGAGCACTCTCTTGTACACTGGGATCGCCTCCTCATACTGTCCCGCCAAGCGATAGCCGTCGCCCAGGGTGAATAAGTACCAGTTCGGAGGGATAGGGTTAAGACGTATCGCCTTCTTAAGCAACGCAATAGCCTCCTCCGGCCTGCCCACATAGTTCAGGGTCTTACCCAAATGCGCATGGGCGTCAGCTCCATTGGGATTGAGAGCGACGGCCCTCTCGTCCTCGGCAATGGCCTTCTCATACTGCCTTTTCAAAAGGTAGATATTGCCCATTAAGGAGTGAGGGAGGTCCAGGGTGTCATCCAGGGCGAGGGCCTTTTGCGCCAGTTCGGCTGCCTGCTCCATAGACTTTCCAGGAGACTTACTCGAGCCAAACCACACTTCCATCAGGTAGGTCCAACCCAGCAACGTGTACGCTCCTGGGTTCTTTGGCTCCAGGGCAATGGCTTCCTCAAACATCTGTCGGGCCTGAATATTACCTTCTTTATTGAAGCGATAGAAATACGGTACCCCCTGCAAGACCTTCATAAAGGAATCGAGGTTTACTGCACCTTTGGCATACAAGCGGGCCTGCTCCCCCTCAGTCAGCTTCACTCGCACGGCCGTGAGGATCTTCATCGTGATCTCATCCTGGAGGGCAAATATGTCTTTCAGATCCCGGTCGTAGCGCTCCGACCACAGGTGACCCCCCGTAGCGGCATCGATCAGCTGGGCCGTGATTCGCACCCGATCTCCGGCCTTGCGCACGCTGCCCTCCAGAATATACCGTACCCCAAGCTCCCGGCCTACCTGCTGAACCTTCACCGACCTCCCTTTATAGGCGAACACCGAGTTGCGGGCAATAATGAACAGATGTGGGACCTTGGAGAGGGTGGTGATGATTTCCTCGGTTATCCCGTCGCTGAAATACTCCTGCTCAGGATCACCACCGATGTTGACAAAGGGAAGCACGGCAACGGAGGGCTTATCGGGCAGTTCAAGCCCCGGCGCCTTCTCAGGGGCAACCTCCGCCGGAGGAGGCCCAGGACGCAAATAAAAGCGCCAGACCGTCGCGGCCCCAGCTACTATCAGGAGCGCCACTACTGCGGCCAAAATCACCCAGGGGCGCCGCATTGC
>JABXJY010000013.1 GCA_013375385.1 Desulfobacterales bacterium | reverse complement strand
GTTGAGAGGCAAAAAGTTTTGACCTATATTCCTCTCGGCTATCTCAAATATGGATTGCTCAGCCAAATCAAGGATTTCATCAGTATCATTAGAAGACTGGAAGCAAACTTCAGAGATATGGGAACACTGGCTAATCAAGCTTCTTCTCGTAGATAAGTCTTTAACAATTCCCGCATGATACATTATTCCAGCGGAAGTTGATGTTGCCTCTGCCAGGGAGGTCAAATAATCTATTCCTCCCACCTTATCCAAGACCCCGTTCTCCCTCAACACCTGGGAAAGCGTTATCAGATCAACCGGATCATCCCTATTGTATAAAGTAAGCATCCCTTCAAATATGAGGGCATGGGCCTCTCTGTAAAAATCCTCACTAGACAGGATATCAATAACCTGGTTAAGTGCGTCATTATTAATCAATATCCCACCCACGATAGCCTGTTCGGCCTCCAGATTATGCGGGGGGACCTTATAGGTGGAATAAGCGGCATCTTCCTTCTTATGAGGCATACCCATCTTCTTAGGCTTTTTCCTCCTCGCTCTCAACAACTATTCTTATTTTGGCTGAGACCTCCGGGTGGAGTTTAACAGCTACCTCAAACTCCCCGAGAGTTCTGATTGCTTCATCAATAACAATTTTCCTCCTATCTACCATGATTCCTTCACTTTCGAGTTCTCGGGCAATATCCCGACTTGTCACAGAACCGTAAAGTCTACCCTCCTCACCGACCTTTTGTCTGATAGTTATTGTCACTTGCGAAATTTTCTCCCTTGCTCTTTCAGCTGCCTCCTTGTCTTTCATGCGTTTATCCATTATCTTATCTTTCCTCAACTCCATGGCCTTTGAACTGGAATTACCGGCCTCAATGGCAACACCTTTGGGAATAAGATAATTCCTGGCATACCCCCTAGCGACATCGACAATATCGCCTTCAAAACCAAGAGATTCAAAATCCTGTACCAAGATAATCTTCATATCCATTCTCCCACTCAAATCTCTTCCCAACCGTAAGGCCAATAACCCGGTGAAGATTCATGGACGTAAACAGTGTGCCCCTGTTATCAGAAACTGGTAAAGGTATTGAAAAAGTGCCTTATTGTTGGGCTCTGAAAGGAAAGCAAAAGTATATTGAAAAAACAAAATGGGGCCATAAAACCATAATTCCCCTTTGCCTGCATAATCAAATCTATATACCTCAAAGCAACCTTCTAAAATTCTCGATAATCCTTCATTCTTACTTTTGCCGTAGTAAAAGGTAGAAGGGCAATGTTTCTTGCCCTTTTTATGGCTAGAGCCAGCATTCTTTGATGCCTGGCACAGTTGCCAGAAATCCGTCGGGGTACGATCTTTCCTCTTTCAGTTGTAAAAACCGCAAGAGTCTTTGGCTCTTTGTAGTCGATCTTCAGGCTTGCATCAGCACAAAAGCGACACATCTTGTGCTTGATAAAGATTCTTTTACTCCTATGATTAATAACCATCATTCCTCTTCAATTGGTTCTTTGTGGCCTCCCTCCATTCCATCTTCCCTTTCATGCTCCATAATTCTTAAATCCTCCAGGTCAACCTCTTCATCAATTTTGACGGTCAAATACTTTAAGATCCGATCGTCCAATTTAAGGTTCCTCTCCAACTCTTTTACCGCCCCAGGAAGACCACAAAAATCTAACACAACATAGTAGCCTTTATCAAATCGCTTGACCTCGTAGGCCAATTTCCTCTTTCCCCACTCATTAATCCTCACAATATAGCCTTTCAGTTTTTGGATTAGATCCGAAAACTTGGCGATTACTTCGCCTAAAGAGTCAGCATCAAGATTAGGATTGACAATATAGATCGTCTCGTAACGTTTCATTGGTAAGGTACCTTTTCCCCTTTATAGGTTAAAATCTAAATTTTTTTCTATCCTTGTTACCGAGAATTGTCAACCCATTTTTTGAGAGTTAGACAAGAGGTTATCCCTTTTCTTTTTTGAGCACCACATACCTAGTGTGTCCTCTATGTCTTATGACCATGAGGATCTGCTTCTTTGAAGCTGACTCTCGCATTATCCTTTTATAATCATCCATGTTTTCAACCGGCTCATTTTCGATCTCCTGTATCAGATCACCTCTCAGCAATCCTGCCTCCGAAGCTGGGCTGCCACTCGTTACACCTGAGACCACTACTCCCTTTTCACCCCTTAGAGATAATGATTCTGCAAGTTCAGGCGTAAGCTCTTGCACAGATAGCCCAAAACTCTCTTCGATATCGGGAATGGCCGCAGCAGCCACCTTGGTCTCCTCCTTTAACTCGCCGACCTTGACCGTTAGCCTCGTTTCCTTTCCTTTCCTAATTACGACTATCTCTACCTCTTTACCCACCGGTGTTGCTGCAACCATAGATGGCAGACTGCTCATCTCCCTGACCTTTTCCCCGGCAAAGCTCATTATTACATCTCCCCTCTTGAGGCCTCCCTTTTCAGCGGGGCTACCCTTGGTTACCTCTCCTATGAGGGCCCCTTCCGTGGTTTCAAGACCAAATTTTTCCTTGATCTCAGGCGTAATCATCTGAATAACTACACCTAGCCACCCCCTGGTAACCTTCCCTTTGTCTTTCAACTGGGACATGACTGATTTGGCCATGTTAATTGGTATAGCAAAGCCTATGCCTACATTTCCTCCACTTTGGGTAAAGATTGCTGTATTGATTCCTACAACCTCTCCATCAAGATTAAAGAGTGGTCCGCCTGAATTTCCAGGGTTTATGGATGCATCGGTCTGGATAAAATTATCATAGGGCCCTGCACCTATTATCCGTCCCTTTGCGCTTACAATGCCAGCGGTCACAGTACTGCCGAGACCAAAGGGATTCCCTATAGCCACAACCCAATCACCTACCCTCAGTTTATCCGAATCCCCTAGCCTAGCAGCTGGGATCGGCTTTTCAACTGTAATCTTTATCAGGGCAAGATCGGTCTTTGGGTCCCGGCCAATGATCTTTGCCTCGTATTTTTCCTTGTTTGAAAATATGACCAGGATTTCTTCCGCATCGGCTACCACATGGTTATTGGTCAAGATATAACCATCCTCGCTAACAACCACACCTGAACCGAGGCTTGTCTGCTTCATTTGTTCTTCAGGTCTCTCACCAAAAAAACGCCGAAAAAACTCATCTCCAAAAAAATCCCTGAATTCCCTACCCTGAAAAGGGAAAAACCTCCTCACTCCCTTGACTACCTTTGTAGTGCTAACATTAACAGCAACATGGCCCTGTTTATCTGCCAATTCTGCAAAACTATCCGGAACACCCCTTTTTGCCAAGGCATTCTGGCCGACTCCGGATCCTAAGAGAAGGGTAACAGCGAGGGCCAGAGATATACAAACCCTTTTGCTTAATCCAAAGCGCTGACTCTTCATTGACAGGTTACCTCCTTGTTTGTTGTCCCCTTCCTGTCCCTCAATATCTTCCGCAGCAGGGCACGTAATAGGGTAACATAACCATTTCCTGATAAAGAATAAGACAGGTAGGAAATAATGTCAAGATAACAGGCTACAACACCTCCACCTCCTGCTGAAGAAGAGAAAAGTGGGTCAACTGGCAGGGCTCAGGCAGGGCCATGAACCTGCATCCGTGCCAGGAGCGCTGCACCCAGGGCGGCAGTCATTTGTGGTTGGGGGGTCACTAGGAGTTGGACATTCAACTCATGTTCTAGAGCCTCGATAAGGCCGATATTAAGGGCTCCTCCTCCGCAGATGCCGCATGGCTCCTCCAGCCTAATCCTCTTAGCCAGGGAGGAAATCTTATCGGCTAAGGCTTTATTGACGCCGGAGGCAATATCCTCCTTGGGGATGGCCGCGGCCACCCTGGTAATGGCCTCTGATTCGCCAAAAACAGCACATCCCGTACTGAAAGCGATAGGATTCTTTGACTTAAAGGAAAGGGGGCCAAAGTCCGCTAAGTCTACTCGAAGCACGTTGGCAATAACCTCAATAAACCACCCGCTTCCGGCGGCACACTTCTCGCTTACGACAAAGTTGGCCACAAGTCCCTGCTCGTCTATTCGCATCACTTTACTCGATTGGCCTGCCACCTCAATTACTGTTCTGGCTGAGGGGAAGGTGCTGTTGATGCCTCTGGCAGTGCAGACTATGTCACTGACCTTGTGACTAGCAAAATAGACATTCCCGGCACCAGAACCGGTGGCTACAGTATTGTCTATATCATCCTGAGTAAGGTCCATCTTTTTCAGAAGCTCCTGTCTTATCCTCTCGGCTGCCGTCCGATAATTCCCTCCGGAAAGAATCAAATAGGAGGCGGAAAGTTCATTATCTCTAGTTATGACTCCCTTGCTATATACTGAGCCAATGTCGATGCCAATGAACCAAGCCATTGTTCCCTACTTGAAAAACGTAGCCTTTTCCAGACGACGTGCCTTTATCGGGCTGGGTTCGCCTTTTGACATTGCCTTTACGGAATACTCCTTCGCCAATATGGCGGCTCCCAATGCCCCGGTGAGAAGCGGGTCTTCAGGAATAAGGAGTTCACAGCCTAAATTCTCCTTCATTGCCTTAACTATTCCAGCATTTTTTGCTACACCTCCGGTAAGCACCACGTCAGGTTCTATCTTTAGCCTGCGTGCTAATCCGGCCACCCTGCTGACCAGGGCGTCATGAAGCCCGGCTATAATATCTTCCAGATTTTCTGCATCAGACAGGCGTGTTACTACCTCTTGCTGGGCAAAGATAGTGCAGAAGCTGCTAATCTCAAGCTTCTTGGTAGATTTTAGGGAAATATTTCCCAATTCCTCCACCTTAACGCCTAGCGTGGCGGCAATGATTTCCAAGAACCTACCTGTTCCGGCGGCACATTTGTCGTTCATAACAAAGTCGACCATCTTGCCATTACTGATCTTCATGCACTTGGCATCCTGCCCACCGATATCGATAGCTGTTCTGACATTAGGAAACAAGCTGGATACCCCTCTGGCATGGCAGGTCAGTTCTGTGATCTGACGGTCCGCGAAAGGCACATTCAGCCGACCATAGCCCGTGGCTACAACATATAAAATCTCATCAAGGTGCAAGTTGGCTTGGTCCAATGCCATTTTCATAACCTCATTGGCTAACTGCCGATGCTCGGGGCCGGTAGGGCCTTTGATGGCAGACAAAACCGTATGATTTGTCTCGGTAAGCACAATCTTGGTCATGGTGGAACCTATGTCGACCCCGGCGAAATACAAGTGCACCTCTTAGGGTATATTCTCAGCCGATTGTCTCAAGGAAGGCCTCGACCCGTGTTCTTAAGGGTGCTAAAGACCCCTTGGTATAATCATATTCTATGTAAGTGCTGGGGGTACCGAGGCTGTCAAAGTAGTCCTTGAGACTGGGCATCTCAAAGGCGAATGGGTCACAATACCTGACGAGCAGGAAAATGGCTCCATCGGCATTCCATTCTCTGGAGATATCTTTCAGATAACCGAAGCGGCTTTCTAGGTCTGCCATGTAGTCTTTCTTGACCTCACCGAAAATGGCTTCTCTGAAGGTGCGGGCACAGGTGATCTCCGTTACATAGTAGTGAGTCAATCCATCTAATGGGTCATCAGTGAGCCTTACATCTGCTCTGTAGGCCCTGATACCCCCACAGCTCTCATCCATCACCACGTTTGCCCCGGCCTCGAATATTTGCATAATATCAAGAGCATCTGTGGTGCTGCTCCATACGAGAAGCCGAGCCGGTTTCTTTTGAGGGCCATCCGTGCGCTCTTTGACTTCGCTTATGACTTGGCCTAATAACTCATTTCCCTCGGCTACAGGGAGGCTCATCAAAGCCTTTATCACTTGAAGGATTTCTGTTCCTGAGATGAGGGGAGGCTCAGGTTTTGTTAACTCATACAATTCTCTTACCAGGGCTCGCTGTCGATTGTGTAATTCAATCGCTGCCTTGACTTTGTCTGGGGACAGCTCTTTTCCCGCAAACGACTCTAACGCCTTCTTGAAATCACTTATTTGCCCCTTGTAGTATTCCAGAGCCTCCGGGCGAGGGGTGCCGGGCATATCTATAAAGTGAAAATAGGAATAGTTGATATAGGATTCCCAGACACGAGCCGTTTTCTCTTGAGGGTCGCAAGAGTGAGTTACGACTATCCCATCTAAGAAATCATCTTTGGCCTTCAATGCACAATCAAGGCAACTGCGCATGATAGGGCAGAATGCCGTGGGCAACGCTCTATCTGCCTCAGTAACCGGCTCTGCCATATCCCCGTATGTCCTGTAGGAGATCAGGTCAAGCGCGGTGATTATTTCGAGAGGAACATACATGCATGGATAGCCTATTATCTTCTTCCCTTCTGTCTTGAGCTCTTTGACCCTATGGGACCTATTACCGTGGATCTCCTTAGCTTTACCGAGACCTTTGCTTTCATCTAGCATTGTCGATGCCTCACTGAGTTGAAATTTGCTGACTTCTCACCATTCAAAGCCTTCCTGCCTCCTTATCCTCCTGTAGTGCTCCATAGTTTCCTCAAATGGCTCGGCCCTGCCTATGGCCTCTTCAGGGTCGAATAACCGAAGGTCTACGATATCTCCTTCGATTGTTAGTGAAGGGACCCTTAGCCTTTCCATTAGTATGTTTGAGACATATGGTAAATGTGTGGAGGCGCTGCGACAGCTGATCAGGGGATGTAGGAATGCCCCATCACATTTCCATTCCTCAGCGTATTTCAAATAAGGATATGCGAATGAGCCCGCTGGCACCTTTTGTTCCAAAGCATCTTTATAATAGCCAACATAGACCTGCAAGCTGAATCTGGTCAGTCGTTCTAAGGGATCGCTGAATCCGCTCAGATCCAGAGGTATAGGGGGGCGATAACCAAAGCTCTCGACCACGAAGTTCCATCCTCTTTCTGCTAATCTATCGAAAAAGCCCAGACTATGCCAAGGCGGGAGCTCGGCAAATAATAAACGATAGTTCTCTTGGGCGATGGCTCCTATATGGTTATCCACCCTATGTTTCACCTCACCATACATATTTTGAAAGCATTGCAGGGAGTCCTTGAGGTCGCCCATAAGGAACAGAGCTGGGGACATAGAACTCCAGAAGTCCCTACCATGCATAGGGCACGGTTTTGCCTTGCGCAATTCGTTGGTCTCGTGCCAGAGCCGGTTAATCTCTATCATAAGGTCCACTGTTTCACTCAATCTATCCCAGTCCATTTTCTTGCCCAGCATACGCTCAACGAAGGCAACAAACTCCCTTGCGTGTTTGACTCCCAAATCGACCGTTCGCCCATAGGAGCCTTCCATGAATAGTTCCTTCACCCCGGGAACAGGCGCTTCAAATGTCCATACCGGAACATCCATATAACGGCCCAATGCCTGGAACCATTTATACCTCGCATCGCACACAGCAGTCGAAGCCATTAGGAATATGGGTTTTGGCATCCCTCCCAGAGGGGCCTCTGGGGGTATTTCCCCTTTCAGCTCTTTCATCATCCTTGATGTATAGCCAAGACTAGCCCGACTATAGCCACAGAGATGCGTAGGAAAGCCTTCGGCATCCGCCCGGTCCAGGTAGGACTGGGCAACTCCCATAGCGGCCATGGCAGCACCGTAATTCTCGGGATACACCACTTCTAGGTCCATGGCTTTGATGATAGGGTCACCATAGTAGAAATTGAGCATAGCCCACACTGTGGGTTTGCCCGCCCTCCTAGCTTCAACGCTCTTTAGGTATGTCTCATTTACTTTAGCTCGAAGAGGGTACATTGATTTCAGCCGGTTTATAACCCTCTTTTTTGCTTCGTCAGCCATGTCCTTTTACCTCCATACCTTATCCAATTCACAAACGGCTACTCTAAATTCACCTTCAATCCCTTTTCCCTGAGATACTCTTTCACCTCTCTGATGCTTAAAAGGCGGTAGTGAAAAACAGAAGCGGCCAGTAGAATCTGTGCTCCCCCCAAGACTACCGCTTCATAAAAATGTTCCAGCTTCCCTGCACCACCTGAGGCCACTACTGGTAGATCAACTACATCTGAAATGGCCTTTGTAAATGCCAGGTCATAGCCTGCCTGGGTTCCATCTCCGTCCATGCTCGTGGGAAGGATTACACCCGCACCCAGTTCCTGACACCTCTTGGCCCATCCAATCGCATCTTTACCCACCGGTCTTGTACCACCTGAGACCACTAACTCGAAACCGGATGGCATCTCTTTGTTCCTTCTCGCATCTATGGCCACCGTGATCCTCTCTGTGCCGAATCTTGTCGCTGCATCCGTGATAAGATCAGGATTTCTTACCGCCGCACTGTTCATAGAAACCTTCTCCGCTCCGGCCTCCAAGGCCAGATCAATGTCCTCTAGAGTAGTTATTCCCCCTCCCAAGGTAAGAGGAATATCAATAACGGATGAGACATTTCTCACCCATTCCAGTCGGGTTTTTCTGTTCTCCACCGTGGCCGCTATATCCAGCATGGCCATCTCGTCGGCTCCCTCCCTTTGATACAGGGCCGCATTTTCTACAGGATCGCCAGCGTCTTTCAGATCAACAAAATGGATCCCCTTGACCACTCTACCCTCTTTCATATCAAGACAGGGCATTATTTTAATTGTCTCCACAGTGGCTCCTTTCTTTGCCTTAACAACAATTTCTTAGTCTTGAGACTTCCCAATCATATTCTCATCTTCCGCCTTGAAACGGGTCTTCGCCAGTCAGGCCTCTCTTCCCGTTTGCTAGCAGGGAACTTCACCGAAAAGGTTAATCAATTAGGATAAGTGCTCGATTATGATATTTAAAATCCTACGGATGGGCTCTGCTGCTCCCCAGAGGAGCTGGTCTCCTACAGTGAAGGCGGTCACATATTCAGGCCCCATGAGCATCTTTCGCAGTCTGCCCACGGGTATGGTCAGTGTGCCGTTGACCATTGCAGGGGTTAAAGATTGAAGGGTGGATTCTTTACGGTTAGGGACCAGTTTCACCCACTGGTTGCCCTCTTCAATCATTTCCGAAACCTCATCAAGTGCCACATCCTTGTCCAGCTTGATGGTGAGGCTCTGGCTGTGGCATCGCATTGCACCCACGCGAACGCACACCCCGTCTACGGGAATCGGTTTCTTCGTTTGCAGGATCTTGTTCGTTTCAACAGACCCCTTCCATTCCTCCCTGGTCTGTCCGGATTCCATAGGCGAGTCGATCCATGCAATCAGGCTGCCAGCAAGCGGAACCGTAAAATTCTCAGTGGGGAAGGTGTTACTTCTCAGCTCCCTTGTAACGATCTCATCAATGGCAATGGCCGTGGATGCAGGGTCATCAAGCAGGGTCCTGGAGGCATCGCCGAGGACGGCCATCTGTGCAATCAGCTCTTTCATGTGCTTTGCGCCTGCGCCTGATGCTGCCTGGTAGGTCATGGAAGAGATCCATTCAATATGACCGCAAGCAAAGAGACCTGAAAGGGCCATGAGCATCAGACTCACGGTACAGTTGCCGCCCACATAGGTCTTGATACCTGATGAGAGTCCAGAGTCGATCACAGCTCTGTTTACGGGATCGAGGACAATAATGCTGTCATCCTTCATACGGAGGGCGGAGGCAGAGTCTATCCAATAGCCGTTCCACCCGTGCTTGCGCACTTCTGGGTATAGCTCTTTGGTATAATCGCCCCCCTGACAGGTCACAATAATATCCATCGAGGAAAGCAGATCGACGTCAAAGGCATCCTTTAGTGGAGGAATGTCAACACCCACATCAGGGCCTTTTCCGCCGACGTTTGAGGTGGTAAAAAAGATCGGCTCAAAGCCTTTGAAGTCCTGTTCTTCGCGCATACGGCCCATGAGGACCGATCCAACCATGCCTCGCCAGCCCACAAAGCCTATTCTCAACATGGTGCCCTCCATAATGCTGGATTTCTGGAAAAAAGTCATTTACCATAGACCTAATCTCCCCTGACTTCAAGGAAAAAATTCACATCTCTACCATATCTCCCAAGGCTTGGGAGACCGATTCGTGGACTACCAGCTCTGCCGTAGAATCAAGAGGCGTTTCATCGCTATTGATGATCATCAGCTTTGCACCGCTTTCAACGGCGTTGACGGGTACTGAAGCGGCAGGGTAGACCACCAGCGAAGAACCCAGCACAATGCAGAGATCACACTCCCGGGCGTGGGTCATGGCTTGCGCCATCTTGTCCTGAGGCATGGCCTGCCCAAAGGAGATAGTGTCCGGTTTTAGAATACCGGAGCAGTCATCACAGGAAGGCACTTTCACACCTGAGCCTATTCGCTCTTGGATGTCATCCCTGTCATAGGACTTTCCACAGCTCAGACACGAAACTGAAAAGGCAGTGCCGTGAATTTCAATGATTTTGTCCGGCGAGTTTCCCGCCTTGTGGTGGAGCCGGTCGATGTTCTGGGTGACAACGGCAATCAGCTTTCCTGTGTCTTCCAGGGCTTTAATCGCCATGTGGGCACGGTTTGGAACAGCATCTTTCATGGTTTGGTAAAACTCGGTGCTCATCTGCCAGTATTTCACCCTTGCCTTTTCATCCGATATAAATTTGTCAAAATAGAAATCCGATGGATCGTACTTACTCCAGACACCTCCCGGGCTTCTAAAATCGGGAATGCCCGACTCGGTACTCAGTCCGGCCCCTGAAAATACCAGAATCTTTTCAGCTTCTTGTATCAGCTCTGCGCCTTTAGCAATCAAGGAATCCATACCCTAACTCCTCCCTAGCTCTATGTGTTGATAATGTGCGTGAGGCATCTCTATTAGATACAGTCTATAAGAAAAGGCTTCCTTGTGCAAAGTATAAAATGTATAAAGGTTACTACAGTAAGTAACCTCCAAAAGTTGAGGCATTGTAAAATACCTATCAAGCTACGCTTCAACTTCAGCCTCTAAAGGTTACTAAAGATGAAGAGCCATGCCCAAGGAGATAACACACTGGCTAATCGCAGCCCAGGTGGCAGATGAATCGAGGGGCACTGCCATAGGCGTTGCAACGGCATCCAATCATTTCTGCCTGACGTTGGGTGCGGTCTTTCATGACTCCTTATTCTACCTCCCGAAGGTGAGCAAGACAGCCCACTTCCTAGCCCTGCCTTACCAACTCCACGGAACCAAAGGCGAAGACACCTATGACATTGTCCGGAGGCTGGCTGTCACAATTAGAGATTCGAACAGACCCGGACCGTTGATGGCCTTCCTGGTTGGTGTCGTCTCTCACATCTATGCCGATGCCCTGTTCCACCCATTGGTCCATAGCCTCACCGGGAACTGTTTTGATCCAGACCCTGCTCAAAGGACGAGGGCCATACAAGCACATCGCCGGTACGAGACCTTGATGGACCTCTATTTCTGCGGTGGGCCTGAAAATCTGAAGAAATATTCCCTGAAGCATTATCTCAAAAAGGCCGAAATTCCGCCCCCCAATCTCTTTGATGAGGCCCTGAACACTGTTGCCAAGGAAAAGGGGTTGCCAGGTTTGAGCCATGCCGTGGTCAGGGCCTTCAGAAACTTTGCCATTATGCAAAGCCTATACAAGAATCAAATCCTGAGCAGCCTCCTGTACTGTCTGGAGCGATTCGTGCCCTGCAGCCTCAAGGAGATCTCCGCTCTCTTTTACTCACCCCAGTTGACTGCCAAACTGCCTGAACTCTCAGCAGTCATCAGCTACCAGAACCCAGTTACCGGACAGGCATTCTCACAAAGCCTTAAAAGGATTTTCGACACCACGGTAGAAAAGAGCGTTGCCTTCTGCCGGACAATCGAGCCAGCCATCGTGCACAAGGTGCCTCTCCAATTGACCGAACGTGGGCCTTCACTGGAAGCCGAACTCGAATCGTTCGTCGCGAAAAGGGCAGACTGAAAAATCGCCTTGACCGGATGAGAAGGTCCCTATTTTCTCTTGCCAAACATGGTCCGAATTATCTTGACACCGCTGACTTCCTTGCCCCAAAATTAGCCCCTGGTGCTTCTTTGAAATGCCTATCAAAGTTGTCCCTTGAAACAAGCCAAAGGAGATGGTATCTACCTATGATATATGAAGATATAGGCGACCAATTAATAAAAGGAGGTTCAAATGGCTAAGGTAAGAATCACAGTTGTTAAGAAGGTAAACATCAGGGATCTGTATGGTGATAATCCTCCAGCCGCTTTTGATGAGAGCAGGATTGCTCCAGAGTGCGACCGGTTTAGCACAGGGCAGGAATTCGTGATTGACTCGCATAATTGTCCGCCTGGTTTCTGTAACTGGGCATTTGCTGACATACAGAGGGACCTTGTGCATATCCTCTATGGAGGGTATTATCCTTGGATGAAAGAAAAGGGAGTAGCCATCTCATGCTGCACTGACGGTCTTCGGCCTGTAATCTTCAAATTGGAGAGAGTAGAGGATTAGCTTTGGGCAGCCCACACTGTCCTATGCTGGCCCACAGCAATGGCGAGTTGTGTCCCTGGAGCTATGGCGATTCCTGATTTGTCTCCCTAAATCTCTTCAATACCCCGAGGACATAGTCTATATCATACTCAGTATGCTCAGCCGAAACCTGGAACCTTATTTCCTCATCCCCTTTGGGGACTACCGGATAATTCAATCCAGTAGCCAGTATACCGTGCTCGGTCAGATATTGAACCAGTTCAGATGTCCTTTTCGTATCTCTGATCATCAGGGGCACAACCGGATGCTCACTTTCTAGAATCTCATAACCCAAATCAACCAGTCCCTTTTCAAGGCGTTTCGTAAGCTTGCGGAGATTTTCTAATAGCTGTCCCCCCCTCTCGCTATCTAGAATATCCAGTGCTTTCAGTGCCGAACTTGCCTCTGAAGGTGTAATTGGATTGGAATATATATAAAAGGGAGCTGTTTCCCGAAGGTAATTGATGATCGTAGAAGTTGCCGCTACATAACCGCCGTTTACTCCTAGGGCCTTTCCCAAGGTTCCAACTATTATGTCTATGCCTTTCGCACTGGTATATTCCTCGGTTCCTCGTCCAGTCTTACCAAAGGCACCTATACCATGAGAATCATCCACAATAACAATAATGCCTCCTTCAAATTCTGAATCATACCTCTTGGCAATTTCTGCAATGATATCCAGTGGCGCATAGTCACCCCTCATACTGAAGATTCCATCTGTAATAATCAAGACTCGCTTTCCTTTTCCGATAGCATTCTTTATTCTATACTCCAGATCAGTCATATCCAGATGTTTGTAAACCTCCTTTGTCTTGGGTCGGGAAAGCCTGATAGCATTAATAATACAGTTATGGTTCAGTTCATCACTGATGACAATCGTCTCATTGTCTATCAGTGGTGACACAATGCCCATCACCGTGGCATAAGCGGAACTGAAAACCATTGCCGACTCTCGACTATGGAACTTCGCCAACTTGTCTTCTAATTCAATATGTGGCTGATAGGTGCCGCTAATAAAACGGACTGCTCCAGGACCGGTACCATATTTTCTCGTGGCTTCTTCTTCTGCCTCAATGATCTCCTTGTACAACGACATCCCGAGATAAGAATTGGAATTCATTCTTAGGAATTCTCTTTCTCCACGGCCTTCAATAAAGAATCGTGGGCCTTTCTTATCATCGGCTTGCTTTACTCCTGTTATCACCATTTCCTTGCCCTTAAGAGTCCCTTTTTCTCTGAGTTCATCAAGTTTTTCACTTAATACGTGCTCTAATTTATTAACTGACATTTTGCGCCTCCTATACATCAATTAACCACAAGACTATGCAAAACACATGAGAACCCATTTCGGCACCCCATAAATCTATCCAATAATCAGTTAAACGAGGTCTTCTCTGATTCCAGTTACTGCGTCTATCTCCCTGTCTGCAGCAAACAGATCTTTTGTACTAGTCTATCTTTATTTTAAGTTTTTGAGATATGTTTTCTATCATATCCTTTGTCATGGATTCCAGGTCATATTCTGGTTTCCATCCCCACTCTTCGCGGGCAGCGCTATCATCCATATTGTTTGGCCATGACTCAGCGATCGCCTGTCGGACAGGGTCCACTTTGAAATCCATGGTGAATTCTGGAATTATTCTTTTGATTTCAGCAGCAATATCCTCGGGTGCAACGCTCATAGCTGTCACATTAAAGGCATTTCTATGTTTGAGTCTGGACGGGTTCGCTTCCATCAGGTCAATTGCCGCTCTCAGCGCATCTGGCATATACATCATGTCCAGGTAAGTTCCTGCCTTGAGGTAACAGGTGTATTTCCGTTGCTTAACGGCCTCGTAGAAAATCTTAACAGCGTAATCCGTGGTGCCGCCACCAGGTAGCGTTTTATGAGAAATGAGCCCAGGATAACGAACTCCCCGCGTGTCTACGCCAAATCTCTTAAAATAATAATCGCAGAGCAGTTCACCAGCGACTTTCGTTATGCCATACATTGTACTGGGACGCTGAATTGTGTCCTGTGGCGTCTTATTGAGAGGAGCGGCTGGACCGAAGGCACCGATAGAACTCGGAGTAAAAACAGCGCATTTGTATTCACGTGCCACTTCTAGCACATTATAAAGACCAAACATATTCACATTCCAGGCAAACTGAGGATTTTGTTCTGCCACTGCCGAAAGTATCGATGCAAGATGATAGATGGTATCCACCTTATATTTCTCTACCATTTCGGCAATCGTATTGATCTCTGTACAGTCAATGAAGTGGCATGGACCGGATTCAAGCAGGGCTTCATCTGGTTTTGTTTTATGGGCTGTGCCTATGACATTTTCATTACCGTATTTTCTTCGTAAGGCCATTGTTAATTCGGAACCAATCTGTCCTGCGGCACCGGTGACTAAGATTTTTTGCACTTTTATCCCCTGATTTGATTGACAAGAATTCGCTTTTGGGTACGGTTAGTATAGGATACGGGCATCCGGGCGTCAGAGGGGAAGCCATAATGAGATATGTCATATATACTTGATACGGTCGTTGGAAGGCTTATTGGGACTTAGCTCCGCTTGTTCACTTCACGCTGCCACAGGTAATGAGTAAGCTCTCACCCCCCTTTCAGATACACGTCCACTCATTCCAGTAGCCACTCCAGATTGAGTTCAAACAGCTTCCCTCTCGTGGGTTCTCCATTCTCCCTGTCCCACCCCATCATCTCGTAGTAGAGATCCTTTGCCTCTTCAAGATCTTGTTTGGTGAAGGTCTGTCCTTTATTCGGCCCATCAGGAAGAGGTTCAAAGAGCCTCTCAGGCCATATGTCCTCCTTGCGGCCAAACCCCTCTCGCAGGTTGAACATACGGGCCATGGCCATCCCCCGATCGGATACCTTCATGAGCTCAAAGAGGCTCGTGTTCCACCCTGTCACGCAGAGAACCGTCTTCACCACGTCATTGAGGGATAGGGCCCAGGGTGGCTGAGCAATGAAGTTACAGATCCCGAGGCAATTCCATAGATTCCAGATGAGCTGCGTGTGTCTGAACAGGCGCACCTTCTGGGCACCTGCCTCCAGTGCTGGAACGGGCTCCAGGACGCCCAAGGGGGAGATGGATTCAAGTCCTGCACCGGTCTGCTGAAAAAATGGATCGTGTGCGGACTCTATGTGATCAGCACCTGTTGGTGAGATGGCATAGCCAAGCCCCACACCGAATTTCCCTCGAGGATCGTGCAGTGGAAGCTCCTGGCCCTTGATGTGCAGGGCATATTTCTTGGCCTCCCCACCGAGCTTTTCACCAGCCCGTTTGACCCCTTCTGCCAGAAGGTCCCCCAGGCCTCTCCGAAGGGCAATCCCCTCGATCATCTGCACCATGGCATCAGCGTTTCCAAAGGTCAGCTCCAGGCCTTCTGTATCGTCAAGGGTGATAAGGCCACCCTCAAAGCATTCCATGGCAAAGGCGATGGACATCCCGGTGGAGATGGTATCCAGGGTGTATCGGTTGCACAGCTCATTTCCCTTGGCAATGGCCTCCAGATCGTCGATGCCAAGACAGGATCCGAGGGAGGCAAGGGTTTCATACTCAGGGCCTCCGTAATCTGGTGAGACCTCGTATCGTTCCTTGGAGCTGACCTTGCGCTTGCAGCGAACTGCACAGGCATAGCAGCCCTCATTTCCAAGGGAAAGGGTTTCCTCCATGGTTTCACCCGAGATCTTCTGAGCACCCTCAAATTGACTGCGCGTGAAGTTTCGTGTGGGTAGGATGCCACCCATGTTCAAGGGCATGATAAAGCTTGGGGTTCCCAGTTTTTGAAGGGTCTGCTCGCCTGGATGTGTCTTGACGGCCTCGACTAGGGATTGGCTGATACCCCGAAGGCCGTCGGGATCTTTGACTTCAAGCTTTTGTCTTCCGCGCACCGCGATCGCCTTGAGCTTTTTGGAGCCCATCACGGCACCCATACCAGTTCTTCCATTGGCATGCTTCAGGTTGTTGACCACGCAGGCATATCGCACCAGGTTCTCTCCAGCCTGACCGATAACGGCCACCCGGATGAGATTGTCGCCGAGCTCTTTTCGGATGCCCTCCTGGGTTGCACCTGTATCTGAACCCCAGAGATGAGAGGCATCCCTTACCTCCGCCTCCCCGTCGTGTATCCAGAGGTAGACTGGTTTGTTGGCCCTTCCCTTAATGACAATTGCATCGAAGCCTGCATGCTTGAGCTCTGGCCCCCAGAAGCCGGCGGCCTCAGCTTCTCCAAATAGCCCCGTGAGAGGAGAGCGGGCAGCCACGGTAAATCGTGCCATCCCACCCATGGGTATCCCGGAGAGGACGCTTGATGCGAACACCAAGATGTTTTCTGGGCCTAAAGGGTCAACTCCGGGTTTTAACTCCCGAAGCAGATAGGCGAGAGCCAGAGAGCTCCCGCCCATATACGTCCTGTAGAAGACCTCCGAAGGGGTTTCCACCTCTATTTCTCGTGTACTCAGATCCACTCTTAAAACCTTACCGTTGTATCCAAATGGCATGTTCTGGTCTCCTTTCCGGATGTTGATTCTGTAAATCTCTTCTGTTTATCTGCTACTGAAGGAATTTCCAAATGATAAGGAATTCCCCTTTTGCTCAAGGGAGTATAGATAAATGAGGCCTGTGCGTCAAGCGAGAAAGCATCTAAACCCGAGCATAGATGATCTGCCATTTCCATAACCTCAACTAGCTTGCCATGGGCATTCTATCCATATCCCCAGGGTCCTCGAGAAAAAAACCAGATCCTTACCTCTGTCAAATATCCTGCCTCCTGTTTCCACAATTCGTTACCGACGATATACGCAGATCAACTTAGAACTTAGTGTGACCCTGCTCACGCTTGGGTTTCTAAGGGGGATTTCGCCCCGGGTTGACGGTTGACCAAGACCATGCCTAGACTGACTAAAGTCAGGGCCACAATGAGGCTGGGGCTGATTACCTCGCCCAGGATAACGGCTCCGCTCAAGAACACGCCAAGGACTGGAGTGAAAAAGGAAAAGGCGTGGAGGAGACTGACTGGGTAGCGGTGAATCAGTTTGAACCAGACGAGATAGCTCAAAAAGGCAACGATGATACACTGGTAAAAAACCGAGAAGCCTGCAGCCAAGGAAAAGCTGGATACAATGACGTCTTCCAGAACGATACTCATCAAGAACAACGGGGGTGCAGAAAAAAAGACCTGGTAGAAGAGCGTCTGCAGGGGCACCGTCCGGTGGGACAAATATTTCTTTACATAGACGGTCGTAGACCCCCACAGTGCGCCGCCGGCCAGGGCCATGAGATCGCCGGGCAAAGCACTGAGGGAGAAAGACCCCACGTCCCTCACGAACAGGGCAACCACACCGGCAAAGGCCAGGATAAGACCTGCAGCCTTCCATGGGTTGAGGCGGTCGCCCTTAAGGAAAAAATGGGCCTCTAGTGCCACAAAGAAGGGAGAGGTGTACAAGAGGATATAGGTTCGGGAGGCCAGGGTGTATCCGAGTCCGGTATAGATGAAGCCGAATTCGGAACCAAAAAACAGTCCGACCACGATTCCGTGAAAAAGGATCCTTTTGGAGGGAAAAAGACTGACCCCTTTGGCCTTCATCCAGACGTAAAGGCACACACTTGCCACCAGAGAGCGTAGGCCGGCCATGAACAGGGGGGCCAGCTCGCGGGCCCCAATCTTGATGATGGCCATGTTGGCCCCCCAGATCAGAGCGAGGACCAGGAGGACAGCTATCGGTTGCCAGCGGAGTTGGGCCTGGTACATGGGCACTATCCTGTCTTAAATGATAAAAAGGCGTTTTTCGACTAATGCACGATAGGAGGAATATGGTCGGGTGTCAAGCAGGTAAGTCTGTAACTATATGCTGGTTCAAGGTTATCCGATTAGTCACGGGCTTGTTCAGTGTTTGGGCAGGAGTAATTCTTGGCTGCTTTCACATTAAGTTGTAAACGGTCACTATCTCTTCCATATCAGAATCCACAAGGACGGCCTTACCTGTACACTTATCTATGGATTGAATTAGCTGCTTAAGGTGTTTGGTGGTACGTTCTTTATCCTTCTTGTGCAGCCTGTACTCTAGTGTATCACCTTGTCTCCTTACAGGGGTTCCATATTTTAGAATTATATCGATATAGTCTTTGGGAATCCCTCTTTGCTGTGATCTTATGTTGGCATGATTTGATATCTTCATAAGAACACCTCCCTTAATTTGTTTGCGATGTGTCTTCGGGGTCAATTGGCGTTCTATTTTCCAGCTCTGATTCTATAGCCATATAAAGATTGTCAATTACTGCCTGTATTAATTCCAATCTTTCTACAATAGGATCGAAATCTATCAGTATTTCTTTTAGTCTTTTTTTTGCTTCATCTGCCCTTGAAGAAAATCTCTTTATTATATGCAATGCCTTTCTATGGTTCTTCTGCGACTCCTCAAGCTCTCTGAGATACTGCTCTTTGAGTCTTCTGTATGCTTTAACCAAATATTCCACCAATAGGTCACGTGGAATTCGTAGCCTTTTAGAGGTCTTGTTTAGTTGGTGGAACGAGTGTTTACTGATAACATAGGTCTTTCGAACAGGACGATCCAGTTTATCCAATCTTCGCTCACTTAAGCTCTTCTCAGGGAATAGCTTCATGAGGGAATCAAAGCTATCCGAGCATAGCGTTTCGAAGAGCTCTTTCATTGTAATGCCATGCTCTTGAGCCAGACTCTTCAAAGTATTGCTGGTCTCTTCGGTCAGTTTGAAGGTTGTTCGTTCAGACTGCTTGTCCTTGAGTGCAGATGGGCACCCCAGCAATAGAGATCTACTATCGGAGGAAGGAGTGATGTCCGGACTTTTGCTTCTTGGTGACCCCTCAATCATGCATTTCCCCAAAAGTAATGATGCTGGCAGATCTAGTAATTAGATTTTTCAAGATCGCAGATCCCTTTTATCATATTACTAGTAACTTGTCAAGAGAAACACACCTGATTATTAATTTTGTTTTGGGTTATCAAAAAGATCTACAAAACCCCCGTAATAATTGCTTGAAATAATGCGCTGTTTTACCTGAACTCACCGAATTCTGGCCTGAAGTCAATATCTTAGAGATATCAATAGGAATCCTGATACCTGACGAGGGGAAACTCATAAAATAAGAAGACCAGGGATAGGTCTTAACATGTGGCTCTCTATCCTTAGCCAGTACACGGGTTTTTAATAGGCTCTCTATGGGTGCCTTCTATTGGACAGAAACCTTCCCCGTGTCATCAAATCCCGTGAAAATGCATTCATAAGAAAGGAAAAAAGGGCCGCTGAGCTTATCCTGGGGAACGAAGGACTTCCGGGAAGTTTCGCTAGCTTGTCCTTATCCTCAGAGGGAAGAAAGTTGATAGGTTAGCTTCTCAATGGTTTGAGATGGCTTGCTATATGCCCTTATCTTAAAGGGGTTCTCACCCTGGATATCCAATCTCTGATATGGGAATCAATATCTGGGCTATCTCTTGTTAGTCGCGCAGGTTGGCTACTTTCCTATCATCTCTTTGAAGTCCTTTTCGTCTAATGTTTGTATCCCTAATTTCAGCGCACTATCATATTTTGAACCTGGATCCTTGCCTACGACTACGTAATCAGTTTTCTTGCTGACCGAGGAGGACACTCTTCCCCCCATATCCTCTATTACTTTTCGAGCCTCGTCTCTGGTGAAAGAATCCAGGCCTCCGGTCAAAACAAAGGTTTTGCCTGAAAGGGAGATCACTCTTGTTTCGACTTTCTCAGCCGGAAATTTTACCCCTCCCTTTCTTAGTTTCTCAAGGACCCTGAGATTTTTGGGATTGTGGAAGAAGTTGTATATACTTTCTGCCACTATAGGCCCGATCTCATGAATCTGAGTTAAATCCTCAGTGGTCTGTTGGGCCAAATTATCGATGGATTTGAAATGCTTTGCCAATACCCCGGCCAGATGGTAGCCCACATTTCTTATACCCAGGGCATATATCAAATTGGTTAAACTTGGGCTTCTGCTTTCGTTGATGGCGTTAAGCAGGTTTTCCGCAAGCTTATCGCCCATCCTTTCCATCTTCATTAGATCTTCTCTCTTCAGAAAATACAGGTCTGCTTGGTCCTGGATGATTTTTTTATCCACCATCTGTTCCAAAAACTTGTATCCCAAGCCGTCCATGTCCATAGCCTCCTTGGAGACAAAGTGGGCCAGGTTTTCCTTGATCTGAGCGGGGCAGGCAATTCCCGTACAGCGATGGAGGGCTTCTCCCAAAGGTCTTTCTGCCTTGGATCCGCAGACCGGACACCTGTCCGGCATGGTGAACTTCCTTTCTTTCCCGGTTCTTTTCGAATCTACCACCTTCACCACTTCTGGAATCACATCCCCGGCCCTTTGGATTACGACAGTGTCACCAATCCTCACATCCTTCTTCTCTATTTCATCCTCATTGTGCAAACTGGCCCGACTTACTTCCGCTCCTCCAACCCTGACCGGTTCCAACATGGCCACGGGTGTTAGGGCCCCGGTTCTTCCCACACTGACGATGATATCCTTAACTCTCGTGTGTTCCTGCTGAGCCGGGAATTTCCAGGCAACTGCCCAGCGAGGGCTGCGGGAAATCTCGCCCATTTTTTCCTGCAAGGAGAATTCATTAACCTTTATCACGATCCCATCAATCTCATAGGGTAGATCATTTCTGAGGCCCAGTATTTTTTCATAATATGCCTTGACCTGCTCGACACTTTCGCATAGTTCAACATACTGGCTGATCTTAAGACCCAGCTCTTTTAAATAGAGGATACTATCCCAATGGTTGGCTAACCTCTTTCCCTCAACCCTTCCTGTTCCATGGGCGAACAAATTGAGTGGTCTGGTGCTCGTTACTTTAGGATCAAGCTGTCTAACCGATCCAGCGGCAGCATTGCGTGGATTGGCAAATAGAGGCTGCCCCATTTTCTCCCTATTTTTGTTCAGCCTCTCGAAGTCCTCCTTGTTCATGATTACCTCGCCCCGAACCTCGATTAGATCGGGGTTTGGTTTCCCCATAAGTCTCAAAGGAATGGACTTTATGGTTCGTACATTCAAGGTCACATCTTCTCCCACCACCCCATCACCCCTGGTGGAACCCAAGGCGAAAATCCCGCTGTTAAACACCAGTTCCACTGCCAGTCCATCAAATTTCGGCTCCACGGTATATCTAATCTTCTTCTCACCTGGTTTTGAAAGCTCTAAAACCTTGCGGTGAAAGTCCAGGAATTCAGCCTCGGAGGTGGCTTTGTTCAAGCTCAACATCGGGAGGCTGTGCCTGACCGTTTTGAATTCCTCTAAAGGGGTGGCGCCCACCCTTTGGGTAGGAGAGTCAGGGGTGATAAGGTCCGGATGTTTCTTCTCCAGCCCCGAAAGCTCATCAAAGAGTCGGTCGTATTCAGCGTCAGAGATCTCTGGATTATCTAAAACATAATATCGGTAGTTGTGATAATTTATCTGTTCCCTTAATCCTTGAATCCTATCTATGACTTTCTTATCAGGCGTGGGCATGGCTTAATTCAGTCTGGTGCTTTGTAGGTTTGGGAGTTGTGTATTTGACCCCTTTCAACCCCTTTATAACGACCGTGGTCCATAACGCTGTAGAGCCAATATCCGATGCAACTCATGATCTGTAAGGCCCATGCGAGCTAGGTCGTTATTAGGTGACCAGTTGAAATTTTCCCTTAACAGCACCACAGACGGGACAATTTTCCGGGGCCCCATTCTCGCTGATATATCCGCAGACCTGACAGACATAATACTCACTTTCGCGATCCGCAAGCATATCGTTCAGGGCCTTTTTGTAGAGATCGGCGTGGCGGCTTTCCACATCCCGAGATTGCGAAAAGGCTTCAACCAGACTCTTCATCCCCTCCTCTGAGGCATCTTTGATCAGCTTCGGGTATCCTTCCACATTGGCCTTGATCTCATTCTGGAAGGCGGCCTCAAGATTTTCTTCTGTCGATCCGACCTTGCCTCGAATGAAATGCAGGTACCGGCGGGCATGGACCGATTCTGCGTTTGCTACAGCCCGAAACAGACGCGCTATTTGTGAATAGCCATCGTGATCGGCTTTCAGGGCAAACGCTGAGTTCCGGGCGGAGGCCTTAGATTCAGCAGCAAAGGCATAGGCAAGGTTCTTCTCGGTTTTGTTGGACATGAGTGCCTTCTCCCTGTTTAATATGACTGTCTGAATTCTTAATAATAGAAGTATAGGCCAAAGGCATTCATGAGTCAACAATCCATCCCTGCAATGGGTGAGTTTTGACCCCTGAAAGAACTCGCGACTGGACGCTTCGAAATTTTTGACAATTTCAGCTGGAATATGATAAAAGGTGTTGGGGATCGGCTATATCCGATTCAAGAAGAAACAGGTTGGAAAGGGTGAATCATGGATGAAGAAACACGACTCAACGCACTGGAGGTCGCGCTTAACAACGAGATGAGAGAGCGCGAATTCTATCTCAAGAATGCCAAGAGAACCAAAAATCCTCTCGGCAAGGCCATGTTCAACCAGATCGCTGATGAGGAACTAGAACACTACGAGAGGTTAAAGGAACTCCACGAGAAGTGGGAAAGGAAGGAACAATGGCCTGAAACCGTTCCCCTCAAGGTGAAAGATACAATTGTTAAGAACGTCCTGAAAGACTCGATCCAGAAGGTGGATAAGATGCCGGAAAGAGACGCTGACGACGTGAAGGCCATCCAGGAGGCTATCGATTTCGAAGCCAAAGGGGCATCATATTATGCCAAACTCCGAGATGAGGTATCTGATCTAAGAGAGAAAGAGTTTTTCAACCTCATCGCCACTATTGAGCACGAACATTACCTCTCTCTCAAGGACAGCGAGGAGTACTTCACTGATCCCGCCTCATGGTATACGAAGGCAGAGCATCACGGCCTAGACGGCGCATAGGCGCCATCATTTGCTAGTGCCCGTTGATAGTTGATTGAATTGATATGAGCACCTACTTTGGGAGCTAGCTCTTTAATCAATTCTCAGAATGAATGAATCTCTGCCTCAGATAGGGTATAGAATTGCATCTGAGCATACTTCTCGCTTATTTTTAACAACCCACAACTTACGACGATCGGTTGACACCACATGTGGGTTTCTTTCCTATCCTGGCCTCTAAAAAGGCCAGAGAAAGCAACACGCTCTCCTTCGAAATTCTCTTTCGCAGGAGGCCAATTGGCTTTCATACTTCTGTGCCCTCCTGTCAACCTTACGGGCTACCTGCAGTAACCATGCCTTTTTTCGATACGTTTTTCGATTAAACCCTCCATGACCCTCGTGATAGGCTAAATAAAGATGGTATGCGTCATTCTTGGATATGCTGCACTTGATGTGACTCAAATTGCAGTACCATCCAACAAAATCAATAGCATCATCAAAATCATCCCTATCAGCTCCCGTGTTTCCTGTACTCGTACGGTATTGGTCCCATGTCTCATTACCTGCTTGTGCATATCCAAAAGCAGAAGAAGGTCGAGAACCAGGGAAAATCCATAAACAGCTACCCCGGGGTGGTCTGGCGTCAGCCCTGAATCTTGATTCCTGATGGATAATGGCCATCATGATAGGTATGGGGATCCCCCAGCTCTTGTAGGACTTATGTGCACTCCTATACCATTTTTGATTTTCCCTGAAGATCTCACAGGTATTGTCGGTCTGTTGAGGGGCATTGGGCGTAGTAGCGCAGCCGTGAAAAACGATAACTAGAAGACAGATAAGAAACAGGGGCGCAACTCTGCATAGTTCTTTTCCCATTCTCAGAGCTGCGGGTATGTGGGGAAAGCTCATTGCTTTCAAATTATAGTTAGCGACTGACCTACCCTGCCTTGCAGGGCGTGTTATGTCTAGAAAAAGCTGAAGAAACTTTTCAGTTAAAATTCGAGTGCTTATGCTAATGGTCTCATAGAAAGCTTGAAATTCTGGATTCGTCCAATTCTTTTCATCGGGCATCATAAGAATCCCTGCCATCTGCGTTCTAAGAATCGGCTTTTTGGTCGAGGGAGTATAGGGCAGAGGGGTTTTGTGTGTCAAGCACCTAGGCCGAGGGAGTTGGAGGGAATTCCTCCCTCTTCTTTCTTTGCATATCTGCTTCTTTCAGCGGAAGGCTCCTCCTTTCCAGTATCCAAAAACACAGGATCCCGACAAATGTGCAGGCCAGCATGAGCAGCAGAAACAGGTTATATCGAAGGACCTGTAGATGAATTGCCTGGAAGAAGATAAAAATGGCAATGATAAATACCAGAAAACCCCACTGGATGAACGAGCCTAATCTCATCTCAAACCTCCTCTACCTGTTTTGTCCTCGATTTCTCGTAGACTATAAAAGCACCCAGGATGGCACAGCCCACCATATTATAACCCAATTGCGGCATAAAGATCATAAAAGAGGTTGGAATCATAAGGATCCGCCACGCGATGTTCACCCTCCGATACAGCCAACCCTCCGTAGCGATGGTGAGCGAAAAGATCCCTACAAATCCCATAAGGATATATCGGATAATATCCAAGGGTTCCCCAACCAAGAGCATTCCGGGCACATACACGAAGACAATGGGAATGATATACTTGGCAAAGCCCAGCCTGAAGGAGGAAAAACCCGTTTGCATGGGGTTTGAGCCGGCAATCCCCGCCCCGGCGAACGAAGCCAGGGCCACGGGAGGCGTAATGGCGGAGACCAATCCATAGTAGAAGGCAAACAG
>JABXJY010000135.1 GCA_013375385.1 Desulfobacterales bacterium | reverse complement strand
AGTTGGGCTTTCCCACCAGGACTTCCTGCCCGTTTATATTTGCCTGCACTCCCAGTCCCCTCAGGGCCTTGAAGTCACCTGGTTTAAAGAGATCAATCCCTCTGTTTTCTGCCTCCTTGACAATGGCCCGTCCCAGAGGATGTTCAGATCCCCTCTCCACCGAGGCCACGAGTCCTAAAAGCTCTTCCTCGTTAAGTGAATCACACACAATCACATTGACCACGGAGAGCCTGCCCATGGTGATGGTCCCGGTTTTACTCAGAACAATCGTATCAAGTCTTGTGGCCATCTCCAGGGCTTCGCTGTTTTTGAAAAGTATACCTTTTTTCGCACCCTTTCTTCTTCCAGCCATAATGGCTGTGGGTGTGGCCAACGCGAGAGCACAGGGGCAGGCAATGATCAATACCGCCACCATTCGTATCATGGATGGGACGAATTCGCCTCCGAGTGCCCACCAGAGGTTAAACGTCAGGAGAGCTGTCGTGATCACCCCTAGAAGAAATACGGCAGCAACCCTATCCGCCAGAGTCTGAATGGGGGCCTTGCTTCTCTGAGCCTCCCGAACCGAGCGGATGAGCCGGGCAAGGGAGGTATCCTTTGCGACCCTTGTGGCCCCAAACTTGACATACCCCTCCCCGTTGATGGCTCCGCCGGTAATCTTATCCCCCGGAGCCTTCTCCACGGGAAGAGGCTCACCGGTCAACATGGATTCATCAACGCTTGATTCCCCTTCAAGGACTACCCCATCCACAGGGATGATCTCCCCGGGACGGACAATGACCACATCTCCCAACTGAACCTGGGAAAGGGGGATCTCTTTTTCTTTTCCATTCTCCAAGATGGTGGCGATTTTGGGGTGCAGACCCATCAGCTTGCGGATGGCCCCGCCTGTCCTTCCCTTGGTCCTTGATTCCAGCAACTTTCCCAGTTTGATCAGCGTAATAATGACGGCCGATGTCTCAAAATAGACATGCTCTCCAAGGGCTGGATAGAGGAGCAAGGAGAGGGAGTAGAAATAGGCCACCGATGATCCCATGGCCACCAGGACATCTACGTTGGCCCTTCTGTGCTTGAGGCTTCTCCAACCCCCTGTATAATAGTCCCATCCTGTATAGAATTGAACCGGTGTTGCCAGGGCCAGAAACAGCCAGTTCACCCAGGCAGCATGGCTCCACAAGCCAAAAAGGCCAAAATCCCTTCCCACGCTGAGAAAAAGAAGCGGTGCGGTAAACAGGACTCCAACCAGAAACTCTCGGGTCTGATTTCTTATCTCCGCCTTTCGAGCTGCATCTTCATCCTCAAAGGTCTCATCAGGCCTGATCGCCCTATAACCTGCCTTTTCTATTGCCGCGACCATGTCATCTATGGTTGTTATGGTCGGAATGTATTCCACACTGGCGCGCTCGGCTGCAAAGCTGACAGATGCATCTACCACACCAGGGACCTGTCTCTTCAAGCTCCTTTCAATGGTCATGGCACTGTTGGCAGAGCTCATCCCCGTAAGGGGGAATTCAACGGTTGCTTTGGCGACTCCGTAGCCAGCGTCATGAATCTTTTCAACTACATCCTTTATTTGAATCTCATCTGACTCAAATGATATGGCAGCCTGTTCTGTGGCAAAATTGACATTTGCTTCCTTGACTCCGGAGAGCTTTTTCACCTCTCCTTCAATATTGAGGGCGCAATTGGCACACCTCATCCCCGTTAGCGGAAGTGTTACGTTTTTCTCAGACATGGGGTTTTTCCTTGATCAGCGGCCGGGTAATTGATCTCCTTCAGGGCAGATTTGATCTTTTCCAGGGTTCCACTCAACGGTGATCTCTTTTGCCGTAGGATCTCCTTTCACCCTATAACTTTATTCACTCTACTCTATAATTCAAAAAGCAGTCAAGTTACAAATAGAAGCCACACTCCGCTCAAGGATATCTCTTCTTGGGAGAACTCGGCCTTGGGAACACATCAGAGATCGGCCTTTTCCATACAGAGATGAGCCCCTATGGGTGCTACGATATGTGCGGCAATGTATGGGAGATGTGCGAGGGCCAATGGCAAAGGGGATCTTTGCCTATGCGGGGAGGCTGTTTTTTAGGATCCGCAACATTTGTGAGGGTTACCTGTCGCTGGAGCCCTGAGGATCCCATCAACGGCGCCCCCTGGCTTGGATTTCGCTGCATAAAGGAGATTCCCGCATAACAAGTTTACATTTCAGCAACATCCCCAGTGTCTCGCTACAATATTGTACATTCAAATGCCCTTTTTTTGCTAAGAGTGTGAAAATTTTAGGGCTTGAAAAGCTCACCTGTGCACCGAAGGGCCAGACAAAATGATCAAGCCTTATTCTTCATGGGAAAGAGTGTTGAGTTCTATCCCGATTAAATAACTTTTGCCTTATTCCAAGGGCAAGATTCCATCTTGAACTATGGGATTGTAAAGGTTGAGATTCGATCATGGAACCCTTCTATTGAGAACTTTTAGTGGACAGGTTTTAAAATGATATTGAACTTTCCAATACCATATGTATACTGAAATTTGCCCAGATTACAGACTATGGCACGTTAAGCGTTACTTTTCAAACACTCGAAGCAACCTTAGCATCTTGAGGATTCTGCTTACCTTTCATCAGCCCAAAATCATGGATTCTGAGGCAATTCCAAAAGTGGATTTCTCTTGACTTGAGAAACTTCTCAAGCTTTAATCAATTAGAGATTTTCCGTTAAGTCCTTTTCCCTTTATTGAGGAGCTTAGCCTGTGCAAAAACATCTCAAAATCTGCCCACCTTGCTCCTAACAGGATGTTGCGGGTTCTGTTGGGAGCTAAGTATTGGGGTGTATGAAAAGCCACAGATGCTAACTGATGATTTCTTATTGCTGTTCCTTATCTCATTTCACCAGCTGACACGGTAAACCCATTGGAGGGCGTCTGTCGGTGTCCCATCTCTTACCTTGGGATTTTCCTGTTCAATCTTCCAGCTCAAATCCTTACAGGAGAGCAGGATTTTCGAGTATGGCATCATAAATCATAGAAATCTCCAAATTTCTCAGTAGCTATTTTTCACATGGCTCAGAGGGAGGATTTTCCAATGGCCAGAAAACCAACCTATGAAGAACTAGAGCAAAGGGTCAAGGAGTTACAGAAAGAATCTCTTGATCGCAAGCGGGCAGAGGAGACAAAAAAGAAACACAGAGCAAAAGAGAAACTCCCGTCTGCGTGGTAAGCAGACAGGCAAGCGGAGAAAGTAACCGGGAAACAGAAATGGATAAGTAGCAGGAGGAGAAGAATTTTTGGCTAGTATAATAACAAAGGAGCAAGAGGATGGGAATAGAAATTGAAACACAAAAAGAAAAGCAAAAAATTACTCTGATAGTCATCCTTTTGGCTGGCTCTTGCTTTCTAACGTATTATTTCCATGCGGTTCTTCAAACCGGCACTGTTTTCACCCACTTATTTTATATCCCAATAATCCTAACATCGCTGTGGTGGGGAAGAAAAGGCTTACCTGTAGCTATACTTTTAGCGGCACTCCTGCTTTTTAGCCACCATTTCCTTAGAGGTTATGTGACCACTGGCAACGATTATCTTCGAGCTCTTATCTTTGTACTTGTCGGCTCTGTAGTTACTCTGTTAAGTGAAAGGATTGCCAAGGCGCAGGAAAAGACTGCCCATCTCAACAGGATCCTTCATGCCATCCGAAGCGTCAATCAACTGATTGCCATAGAAAAGGAGCGCGACAGGTTGGTTAAAGGCATCTGCGACAACTTCATCGAAACTCGCGGTTATTATAACGCCTGGATTGCTCTCATAGATAAGACCGGGAGGCTTGTGACAACCGCTGAAGCCGGGTTGGGCAAGGATTTCTTGCCTATGATAGATTATTTGAAGCGTGGAGAGATGACTGATTGCGGTCGCAAGGCACTGAAGCAATCGGAAGTTGTGGCAACCAAAGACCCAGTTTCCGTCTGCGCCGACTGTCCACTGGCGCAGAAGTATGCTGGACGGGCAGGAATGACTATACGACTGGAGTATGGTGGAAAGGTCTACGGCCTGTTGTTTACCTCCATCCCCAGAGATTTCGTCAAAGATGAAGAAAAGCAATCATTGTTCCAAGAAGTAGCCAGAGACATTGCCTTCGCCCTTCACACGATAGAGCTGGAGGAGGAGCGCAAGCAGGCAGAGGAGGCGCTTGCAGCGGAAAGGGAACGCCTTCTTGTTACTTTTCGATCAATTGGAGATGGGGTGATCACTGCCGACGTGGAAGGCAGGGTTACATTGATCAGTAATGTGGCGGAAGCACTGACCGGTTGGACGCAGGAAGAGGCTATTGGCAAACCCCTTAATGAGGTCTTTCATATCATCAATGAAGAGACCCGGGAACGCTGCGAAAATCCTCTTGAGAAGGTCATGGCAACAGGAAAAATCGTTCGCCTGGCTAATGATACGGTGCTGATCGCAAGGGATGGCACTGAACGGGCTCTTGCTGACAGTGGCGCTCCCATCTATGACTATGAAGGTAAAATTATAGGTGTGGTTGTGGTATTTAGAGACATAACTGAAGAAAAGAAACTGGAGGCTCAATTCCAACAAGCCCAAAGAATGGAGGCACTCGGCACCCTTTCTGGTGGCATTGCCCATGACTTTAACAACATCCTCATGGGTATCCAGGGAAATGCCTCCCTGATACTTTTAGACAAGACTTCCAGCCATCCAGACTATGAGAGGTTGAAAAACATTGAACAAGGTGTCCTAAGTGGGGCAGAGCTTACCAGACAACTCCTGGGTTTTGCCATGGGCGGTAAATATGAGGTCAAGCCCACTGACCTCAACGAGCTTATCAAGAGAAGCTCTGATATGTTTGGCCGCACCAAGAGGGAGATAACCATCCACAGAAAATATCAGAAAGACATATGGGCGGTAGAGGTGGATCAGGGACAGATTGAGCAGGTCCTCCTCAACCTCTATGTCAATGCCTGGCAGGCCATGCCAGGAGGTGGTGAGCTCTATCTCGAAACAGAGAACGTCACCCTCGATGAGGACTGCGTAAAGCCCTATGACCTGGAGCCCGGCAGATATGTAAAGATCTCTCTTACCGATACCGGAGTTGGTATGGATGAGGCAACCCAGCAGCGGATCTTTGAGCCCTTCTTCACCACCAAGGAGATGGGGAGAGACACAGGTCTTGGATTGGCCTCTGTCTATGGGATCATCAAAAACCACGGTGGTATCATCACTGTTTCTAGCATTAAGGGTGAAGGAGCCACCTTTACCATTTATCTGCCTGCATCAGAGAAGGAAGTCATCAAGGAGGAAGAGTTACCCGAAGAGGTAGTGAAGGGAACCGAGACACTCCTTCTGGTGGATGACGAGGATATGGTGCTTGAGGTGGGGGAGGAGATCCTCAAAGAGCTGGGCTACAAGGTATTAACAGCAAGGAGCGGGAAAGAGGCAATAGAGATCTACAAGGCACATAAAGACGAGATCGCTATCGTGGTCCTGGATATGATCATGCCAGTTATGGGTGGAGGGGAGACCTATGATAGATTTAAGGAGATAAACCCTGACATCAAGGTTCTCCTTTCAAGCGGCTACAGCATCGATGGACAGGCGCAAGAAATAATGGATCGTGGATGTAATGGCTTTATTCAGAAGCCCTTCAATATGAGGGCATTATCACAAGAAGTCAGGAAGATTTTGGATCAAAAATAGTCTTTGTTTGCAAATTTTGGGCCGCTACCAGAAAAAAGCTTTCCATATATAGTATGTCTTACACCTATCCCGAAACGATAGACTTCTGCTATAAATGGAAAGTCTCCCATAGGTCTCCTGGCTTACGATTACTATACGTAACATGAACATGCTGGGTGTATATAACTAACTGAACCATAGTATCCTTCCGCTTTCCTGATTTTATCGAATTGCGTATGAAATCTGCACTGTAACATGATCAACTTCTGTCACAAACAATAAGCGAATGCTGACTAGGAAAACTGCTTCCTTAGAACCTCTATGAAATAGGGTTCTACCCTGTCTATCTTCTCTATGATCTCTCCATGGTTGTCGAGGTAGCCTTTTTCATGAAGAAATTGGTAGAAGAGTTTCAGTGCCGGCGGCCAACACACGTATTCGTTTGGCTCAGCCATCATCTTTCGCAGGAGAAAATCTTCAAAAAATTCAATAAAGTAGATATTGGGAACCGATTTCAAGACAACTACCTCATCATGTAGGTATCCGTAGATAAAATCCAAATATATAGGTAGACAAGAAGAGAAATCCCGGGCATCAACCTTCAGTCCCTTCGCCATGAGCCATTTTTCAAACAGATCCTCACATTCATCTTTCAAGGAGAAAAAGAGATTTTCATACTTGTCATATTCTGTACCATCGGACATATAGCCGTCCAATCTCCTTATCTTGCCTATGACATCCTTGTCTTTTTTATCGGGGGGTATGATCTCCTTTGAAAGCACTAGCGTTTTGTAGTCAAAAGGCCTTATGAGATGTCGGAGCTCTTTGCGGATAAACATGAAAGGCAGCCCGGGTTCAGGCTGAACGTCCTGGGGAAATAGGTAGCTGTATCTTTCTACCATCTTTGTGAACAGCGCCTGGGCCTCATCCTTATCCAGGCCAAGGGCCTTTCTTAAGGCCTTTACGGTCTCTTTCTCTAATTTTTTATCCTCGTTGCCTTCCTCTACCGAAATGGCGTAGTTCCACAGCAATCCTGAGACCTGCATGGCCTTGTCTAAGCCATCTTCATCATCTTCCACATAGCTCATGAGCGGTTTTCCATACTCCAGCATGGCTTGTGAAAAGGAAATGGAGCGGAAGCCCTCAGGGGCGCCCATGTGGGGAAGCCCTGGTCTATGGATCACTTTGGGCTTCGGCTTGGATTTTACACTCCGGAGTACGCGCTTCCTTTTCATCTTTTCACGTGCCTTAGAGCGTCGCTTGTCGGTCTCTCCCTTTTTCTTCTTTGCCATGAGTCACATTCCTTCACGTTGCAGGTAGTCTGCTTGTCATTATTATGTTTCCTCAAAATTTGATTTTATCGAATAGCGTTTGAAACCTGCAATGATCTGCCCTGACAATTTTCTACCATATTTCGTCCGCAAATAAATTGTTCTATTGTTCCTCTATAGCTGATCTTTTGCAAACCGTAAATTAATAAAGGAGGATCAGTTATGAACACATCAACCGCATTGAAGATCTTTCGGGATTACCAAAGGTCAAACCTTAAACCGGGCACCGTTATAAGCTACCGGTACCTGTTGGACAACTTCGAGGAGCTTTTTGGGGAGAGGGACCTTGCTTCCATCAGCAGTGAGGACATATTCCAGTTTTTTGAGCTAATCACCGGTACTCACAACTGAAGGCCTTCTTCAACTTCATCATCATGAACTATGAACCTGGACTCAGAAACCCCGTGGAAGCCCCCTTGATGAGGAAGGCCTTTC
>JABXJY010000403.1 GCA_013375385.1 Desulfobacterales bacterium | reverse complement strand
TGTTAACCCCAATTACCAGACCCCGATGGCACAACCATCTTTGCGGGGGTCTGAACCAGCTATAAGGGTCTTAGCTGAAGGGTGTACCATAATTGCCTGTCCCCCGCCAAATTCCTGAGAGTACGGGTCATCCAGTTCAACAACACGATGTCCCCTGTTAGTTAGTTCTTGGAGAACACTAGAAGGAATACCCGGTTCAAAGGCACACCCGCTACCTTGAATATATCTAAATCTAGGTGCATCCAGAGCCGTCTGTACATCCATACTGAAGTCAACAATGTTGAGCAACACCTGGACATGCCCCTGCGGCTGCATAAAGCCGCCCATAACACCGAAGGTAAGGAACAAATTGCTGTCCTTAAAGACCATGGCCGGGATTATGGTATGATATGGCCTCTTATGAGGCTCGATACAGTTGGGATGACCAGCCTCGAGGGAGAATAGGCTGCCGCGGTTTTGTAAGCAAATACCGGTGCCTTCTACCACAATACCGGAGCCAAACCCATTGTACAGGCTGTTGATAAAAGAGACGCTATTACCCTCTTTATCCGTCACTGCCAAGTAAACGGTATCTCCCTCAATGTCCGGGATACCTGCCTCTACTGTTTGTCTCGCCTTATTCGTATCTATAAGGCGCCTTCTCTGCTCTGCATAAGACTTAGAGAGCAAGCCCTCTAAAGGAATATCTACAAAATCAGGGTCAGCCACATATTTGTCAGCATCAGCAAAAGCCAGCTTCATGGCCTCTATCAGAAGATGTAAATAATCGGGTGAATTATGTCTTAGAGATTGCAGGTCATAACCCTCCAATATATTTAAAGCTAAAAGCGCTACCAGTCCTTGGCCATTGGGCGGGCATTCATACACATCATACCCGCGGTAATTGGTGCTTATTGGTGTTACCCATGTAGAAGTATGAGCATTCAAATCCCGCATGGTAATTAACCCGCCGTTTTCTTGGGAACAGGCTGCTATGGCTTCAGCAATTTCTCCTTTGTAAAAGACGTCATGTCCTCCCATGGCAATCCTTTTGAAGGTTCTAGCTAGGTCTGGCTGCTTAAAAATCTCACCTAGCTCAGGTGCTCTCCCATCAATCAGATAGGTACGAGCAGCGCTGGCATTTGACTGCAGTTTGGCAATGCTCTTCTTCCAGCTATGTCCAATAATCTCCGTGACTGGAAACCCGTTTTCGGCCAACTCAATAGCTGGTGCCAATACCTGAGCCAAGCTCATAGTGCCGTATTTATCAAGTAGCGAACACCACCCGTCTAAAGCTCCAGGGATTGTTACTGCATGAATGCCCATTTCCGGCATTTCTTGATAACCTATATTTCGGAACGTTTCCAAGCTGGCAGCATAGGGAGCCCGGCCACTGGCATTTAATGCCTTCAATTCATTGCTTTTGCTTAGATATACTAAGGCGAAGGCATCTCCCCCCAAACCAGTTGACATAGGCTCTACCACATTCAAAGCAGCAGCGGTGGCAATGGCAGCATCGATAGCATTGCCGCCTTGCAGTAGGATGCTCACCCCAGCCTGTGCGGCTAGAGGCTGGCTGGTGGCTACTATCCCGTTCTTACTCATAACTGCAGAGCGCCGGGATGGAAATGAGTGTTTCAGATTCACGCTTCTCTCATTTGATTCAGTATAGACTTTATATGACTCATTCATATTCTTTGGGAACAGCGCAAATCATGAGCATAGGCTGGCTTGTCGATTTGT
>JABXJY010000134.1 GCA_013375385.1 Desulfobacterales bacterium | reverse complement strand
AACAGGGGGCATGATGTTACGTTCCAATGTAGAAGAGCTCGTAAGGAAGGTTATGGCAAGATTTGTGGACGAGGGAGTAATCCCAGTTGCCAGGCAACATGATGAGAAAGGTGAGTTTCCCTATGACCTATTCAAGAAGGTTGCCGATATGGGTATTCTGGGGATCAGGTATCCAAAGAAGGTTGGTGGTTCAGGAGGAAACACAACCCTTTACTGTATTACCGTGGAAGAATTGGCACGAGGGCTCTTGAGTTTGGCTGCCACTACAGCCATGCAAGGTCTTATGGCCACCGATGGCCTCTATCGCTATGGCACTAAAGAGATGCATGAGAAATATCTCCGCCCCGCCGTGAGAGGTGAAAAGATCGGAGCCTTTCAGCTTACCGAGCCAGAGGCAGGATCTGATCTTGGCAATGTCCGAACCAGGGCTACAAAGACCAAAGGCGGATGGGTTATTAACGGGATGAAGACATGGTCCACAAGCGGACCGATAGGTCACTTTCATACTGTCCTGTGTCAGACTGATCCGGAGAAGGGATTAAAGGGGCTCATGTTTTTCTTTGTTCCGAGCGACACACCCGGTTTCTCCCACAGTAAAAGGTTCGACATGCTGGGTACCAGAACAACACAGATGTCGGAGATTTATTTCAATGATTGCCATGTTCCTCCTGAACACATGTTAGGGGAACTGGGCAGGGGTCTGGATGTTTTACTGACCATCCTGGCAGAGATCAGGGTTATGACCGCCTGCCTGGCCCTGGGTCTACAACGGGCAGCCATGGATGATTCTATCAGGTATTGCAAAGAGAGGGTACAGTTTGGGAGACCCATAGGACAGTACCAGCTCATCCAGGCAAAGATTGCCAATATGGCAGTCAATTTGGAGGCCGGCCACCTCATGGCCTACAAGGTTACCCACCTCATTGATAAGAATGTTCCCTGTTTGAATGAGGCCTCCATGGCCAAATACTTTACGACTGAATCTGCGTGCAAGGCAGCGGATGAGGCCACAAGGATCTTCGGTGCCTATGGCTATTCCATGGAGTATAATGTTCAGAGATACTACAGGGATAATCGCTTCCTGCTTTATGGTGGAGGGACTCATGAGGTCCTGCAAACCACCATTGCCAGACAGTACCTCCGATAGGTTTTCCTAGGCCCCGTCAGAAAAAGCAGATAGAGATGATAGACAGAGGAGATGAAATAATGTCCACCAAGAGGATCAGGATCCTTATTGGAAAACCGGGCCTTGACGGGCATGACAGGGGTGCAAAGGTAATGGCCCATGCACTTAAAGATGCTGGCATGGAGGTCATTTACTCCGGGCTACATCAGAGTGTTCCTTCTATCGTCAAGATGGCTCTTGAAGAAGATGTGGATGTCATAGGCCTCTCTATCATGTCCGGGGCCCATGTTCCAATCTGCAAGAAGACATTGGAATTGATCAAAAAAGAGGGTCTAGATAGAGTAATTGTTGTGGTGGGTGGGGTAATACCAGCTAAAGATATCCCTGTCTTGAAAGAGATTGGGGTTGCAGGTGTTTTTCCAGGCGGGACACCCTTTGAGGAGAGCATAGAGTTTATCAGAGAAAACGTGCATGATTAACCATAGGGGGAATCCATGGGAGTAGCTAAATATATAAAAGATGAAAAAGATAGGATTACGGATGTCATCCTGCAATCTGGAATCCATGTCAAACCTCTTTACACAGAGGATGACCTGAAGGAGGTTGAGTTTGACTACAGGAAAGATCTGGGCAATCCAGGAGAGTATCCCTTTACCAGGGGAATCCATAAGTTGGGCTACAGGAGCCGGGAATGGACAACAAGGCAGTACACAGGTTTTGGCACACCAGAAGAGACCAATAAAAGATTCAAACTGATGATCAGCCAGGGTCAGACCGGGCTGAACGTGGCATTTGATCTCCCGACACAGATGGGCTATGACTCAGACGACCCTATGGCAGAGGGAGAGGTAGGCCGGGTAGGCATGGCAGTGGATTCCCTCAGGGACTTTGAGATTGCCTTTAAAGACATTGCCCTTGACAGAATTGGTTCTGGCCTCACCATAAATGCTATTGCCTCGATTATGCTTGCCATGTATGAGGCTGTGGCAGAGGGATATGGATTTTCCAAAGAGCAGATAAGCGCCACTCCACAGAACGATATCTTGAAGGAAATAGTTGGCAGGGGGGCATGGATATTTCCGGTTGAGCCTGCTGTCCGATTGATTGGTGACGTTATTGAATACTCTATGAAGGAGATGCCAAAGACTAATCCGGTGAGTGTTTGCGGCTTTCATATCAGGGAGGCAGGGGCCACGCCTGCCCAGGAGATTGCTTACGCTCTACGGATTGCAAATGCCTATATTGAGAATGTTCTGGAACGGGGATATCATATCGATGACTTTGTCGCCAGATTCTCATTTAACCTTGATATATTTGGAAATCTATGGGAACAGGTGGCAAAATTTCGAGCGGCGAGAAAGCTGTGGGCAAAGAATATCAAGGAAAAATATGGGGCAAACAACGATAGATCGATGTTTCTAAGAGGTATATTTGGTGGAGGTCAGGGAGGTCTGACAAAGCAGCAGCCTGAAAATAACATTGCCAGAAGCGCCTATCACGCCCTGGCTGCGGCCCTCAGCGGTGCTCAAACCACTGCTTTAGGATCTTTCGATGAGGCCTATACCATTCCGACCCCTCACTCCGCCCTGATCTCCCTGAGGACACTGCAGATCATAATGGATGAGGTAGGCCTGAGGGATACGGTTGATCCCTTAGCAGGTTCATATTTCATTGAGACCCTTACCAAACAGATGGAGGAGAAGATTGTTGAGGAGATGGATAAGATTGATGCTATTGGCGGAATGGTTACGGCGATTTCGTCAGGCTACATCCAGAAAGAAGTGGCCAGACAGGCCTATGAATTTGAAAAAGGGATTCAGAGCGGGGAACTGATAAAGATAGGGGTTAACAAATATACTGAAGGTGAACAGAAAGAGGTAGAGCTCCACGAATACAGTGATGAATCGGCAATTGAGCAGATAAAAAGTCTTAGGGAATTGAGAAGAACGAGAAACAACAAGGAGGTGACCCGATCACTGAAGGCACTGGAGAAGGCAGCCAGGGATAAGGTGAATGTTATGCCTTGCCTGGTGGATTGCTGTAAGGTATATGCTACCGTTGGGGAGATGACCGGTGTCTTCAGAGATATCTTTGGAGAATTTGTGGAGCCTCGTATCTTTTAGCAAAACCATCCACCTCTCATCTGTTTCTTACATTCTGTGGTCCCAAAGAGTGCGCCGCTAAACATCAAAAAAAAGAATCTCTCACATGAGTATCAGTGATTGGATAATCCCTCTCTCTACCAACCTTAATGCATTGACTTAAGAGAACAGCCCAAAGAATAGACGGTGTCAATAGAATATTGTGGAAAAAATCTCAACTATCTGTTAATATTACACTTTAGAGTTGTCTCATCGAGAAGGTGAATAGAATGGCACTTGCCAAAACAGACAATGCAGGGGGAGAAGGGAAGAACCGGATTGTTTGAAATCTTGGCTGGTACATCTCAAATGCAGTCCCTGATTCAAAGCAAGGCCAGGATGGAAGAGATCAGGGAACAGGCCATAGCCGATGGAATGACGACCCTGATGCAAGACGGGATACGAAAGGTGTTTTCTGGTCAGACCGATATCATACAGGTAAGAAAGGTCTGCATGCAAATTATGCTTTGAGGGGAGTCTTCAGGACACGTCAGGTCAGTAGTTTCCTCGATTTGCATCAAGATATTCACATTCTGCACTTCAGATAGGGTGCTTGGCTATCACCGCGTATCCCACCCCTCAGCAGATATTCGGCCATTAGCCCCTGAGAGTCCTTCTGCTTCCCAAACGCCATCCATCCAAAAACCTGAAGCCACAAAAACATAACAAAAATGTAGCCTCCACTAGATAAATTGTATAGTTTTATGAATAAAACACCAAAGAATTCTTATCCTTTACACCTTCTAACTTAATTCCTATATTAATGGCGTGCCAATAAAAGACTATAAAGGTAAACAAACATACACGACATTGGGCCTCAAGAGAGGAAAGGCCGCAATCAGACGGCAAATCTTACCCATAAAACCCGGAAGGGTATGTATGTGGTTAGGATTATTTGCCCTGGTGGTCTTCGTTAACTATCTATTCTTTGTACGCCTGGGGCCAATAAACAAAAAAGAAATAAACATAGACCCAACACAAAAAGGGCATGAAAGGCCAAATACTTTTGCAGAGTGGTTTTATACGGGTTATAAGAGACATCAAGAAGGAGACCTGATGGGAGCAGCCGAGGCATATACTGAGGCTATTATTCTTGAGCCAGAAGAACCAGGGTCTTATTTTAACAGGGGAATTGTCTATATCAAGATGGGTGAGCACGATAAGGCAATCGATGATTGCAATAAGGTTATTGCATTAGATCCAGGTTATGCCGAGGCATACAATAATAGAGGATGGGCTCACTTCCAGAAAGGCCTTTTTGATCGTGCAATTCAGGATTGTAATCAAGCCCTGCTCCTGGATCCAAATATGGCCGCAGCTTATCATACGAGAGGAATGGCCTACAAAGGTAAGGGGTTGTTTGATATGGCAAAGAATGACTTTCAAAAAAGCTGCAAATTAGGCGATAAGAACAGCTGCAAGGCATATGGAGAGGTTTTAAAGGCAATAAATAGTGGAAGGTAATCTGAAATTCGTCTTTGAGCCAAGAGGAATGGCAACGGTGAAGCCGATTCATGGGGCATGTATTTGATCAAAAGTTGGCCAGTCTCTATGAAGCATGGCAGAAATCCTCTGAAGGTATCCTGCTTGATAGATTAAGCAGCGAACTTATTGTGCGCCTTTTGAGGCCTCAAAAAGGAGAGAGGATCTTAGATATTGGCTGTGGCACAGGAAATCATCTCCTTCTCTTTTACCGATTAGGATTTGATGTAACAGGCCTTGATGCCTCTCCATATATGCTGAATATTGCACGGTCAAGATTGGGTCATAAGGCCTCTCTGAAACTCGGCAGGGCAGAGGATTTGCCTTTTGAGGATAACGAATTTGATTTAGCTACCCTTATTATTACGTTAGAATTTCTTGATGACCCCATTGAAGCATTAAGGGAGGCAGGTAGGGTAGCAAAAAACAGGGTATTTGTAGGTGTCCTCAACAGCCTTTCTTTTGGGTGCATGTGTAAGAAATTTCATACCCTGTTTCATGACTCCATCTTTAGAGAGGCACGTTTATTTAATCTATGGGGGCTCAAGAGCTCTGTGAAAAAAGCACATGGCAATGTACCAATGGAATGGGGAAGTGTCCAGGCGATGCCGTTCTTATTCAGAAACTACACCGAAAGGGTAGAGACGTCATCTTTGGTACGATCTTATCCATTTGGTACCTTTTTAGGTCTTGTCTTCAAAATGATCTATACCCTTAGAACAGAAAGCCTAAGAGTTACAGAGAGGTTGAAAAAGGGAGTAGAATCTCCAACAGGTATCCCCGGTTTTTTTGGCTCTACTCACTTTTACCTCTTGACACACAGTAGTAGATTAATTAATCGTAAGGTTATCCTACTAAACTCTAAGTGCGAGAGTGGCGGAACTGGCAGACGCACTGGACTTAGGATCCAGCCCGCATTGTCGGATAGGGGTTCGAGTCCCCTCTCTCGCACCATTCAAAAAGATATGCCTAGTACCCAGGGTTTGTTGGGTTCATTGTGCCTATAGGGTTCTAACATTCACCCTGTTAAATTCCCGCTTTGCCGGACCCCCTGCGGGGGATTTAACAGGGCAGGCAAACTCAAGAAAATACTGATAGGTGAGAGAGCATGGAAACAAGCGTCGAGGAAATAGGCCAGGTAAAGAGACGGATTAATGTTGAGATTGATGCAGAAGAGGTGACCAAGAAACTGGATCAAGCCTACAAGGAGTTTTCAAAAAGGGTTAAAGTAAGAGGCTTTAGGCCTGGTAAGGCTCCAAGAAAGGTACTTGAGCAGTACTACGGTAAACAGATTGTAGATGATGTAAAGGGCGATTTAATAAAGGAATCTTTTTCTAAGGTGATGGAGGACACCAAACTTTTTCCATTAGGGAGCCCCTCTATCGAAGATGAGGTCATAAGACCAGGTGAAAACTTCAAATATACTATTCTCATGGAGGTACGGCCAGACTTTGAGCTAAAGGACTATATGGGAATTTCTGTGGAGAAAGAGATCTTGAATATTTCCGAAGATGATGTTGATAAGAGACTTGAAGAAATAAAGGAGGCACATGCTAAGCTGACTTCCGTCAATGAAGACAGGCGGATAAGAAAGGGGGATTATGTAATCATTGACTACGTCGGCTTTTGGAAAGATAGGCCCCTTAAAGGGATAAATGGCAAAGATTTCATGATCCACGTAGGAAGTCAGAATCTTTATCCTGACCTTGAATCAGGTATCGTGGGTCTGAAAAAAGATGAGAGAAAGGATCTAACAATAGATTTTAACGAAGATTTTGGTGACAGGAGATTGGCTGGTAAGAGTGTCACCTTTCGCATCTACGTTCAGGATATCAGAAAAAAGGATGTTCCCGAGTTAAATGATGATTTTGCAAGGAGCCTGGGCAAGGATTTCAAATCCTTAACAGATTTGACGAAGAGGGTAAAGGAAGATATTACCCTTCAAGAAGAAAGGAAGACAGACAGGGAGCTAAAAAGCCGACTCCTCAAGAAGATAACAGCTATGGTGGATTTCGAGCTCCCCCAGGTTATGGTTGAAAATGAGACCGAACGCTCAATAGCTACTATAAAGCAAAATCTCGTTCGCACCGGAACGAAATTCGAATCATCTGGTATTTCAGAAGAAAAGATCACACAGGATCTAAGGACATCTGCCGAGGAAAGCGTCAAGGAGAAACTTGTATTAGGTAAGATAGCTGATATGGAAGATATTAGGGTTGAGGAGTCTGACATAAGGGATGGTTTTCATGACCTGGCCGCTCGAACAGGAAACGATCCCGCTATGCTTCAACAATACTATGAAAAAAACAACTTAATGGATTCATTCGGAAATCAGCTCTTGGCTGAAAAGGTCTTGAATCATCTTGTTCAAGGTGCTAAAATTAGTGAGGTACAAGAAATATCTGAAAAGAGCCAAAAGGATAGAAAGGAACGATAGTCACATGCTGATACCAATAGTTGTGGAACAAACTTCCAGGGGAGAGAGGGCATATGACATTTACTCACGCCTCCTGAAGGATAGGATTATCTTTATGGGTGAACAGGTCACCGATGATATGGCAAATATTATTATTGCCCAGTTTCTGTTTCTGGAGTCTGAAGATCCGGATAAGGATATAAATCTCTATATTAACTCCCCTGGGGGCTCGATTACAGCGGGCCTGGCTATCTATGATACGATGCAATATGTAAGATCCGATGTTACCACAATCTGCACCGGACAGGCTAGCAGCATGGCCGC
>JABXJY010000133.1 GCA_013375385.1 Desulfobacterales bacterium | reverse complement strand
CTTTCATGTTGCTTTTATGGGATACTATATGGTTGAAATCTCCAAGATGAATAAGTATAATATTTATGTTTTACATATCCTCCAGGGGGGAACAGTCTAATGAATACCCCCGGCGGTATCATCGCCAATCGCCTCTTCATGATGGGACCATAGTCATGATGAGGGCGGAAGTCGCCAGAACCAGGATGAACATGTCCCTCTTGAAAAACGGAAGGCTAAGAAATCCAGGATATGCCAACTATATGTACAACAGACTCGCCTGGGGAAAAGGGCGTTTTCGTGGTCTTACTCTCATCGAACTCCTCGTTGTGGTTGCCATATTGGGGACTCTTGTCGGCATTGCGATACCCGTTTATACACATCAGATCGAAAAGGCACGAATTACCAAGGCCATAGCGGAAATCGCTATTATTCAGAGAGAGATCGCGGCATATAAGGGTGAGGAATCCGATAACTTTCTGCCAAAAACGCTCGATGATATAGGGCGCGGAAATCTTCTGGATCCCTGGGACAATCCATATCGGTACCTGAACTTCGCCATTACCACGGCGAAGGGGGCATGGCGAAAGGACCGATTTCTGGTGCCGTTGAATACGGACTACGACCTTTACAGTATGGGCAAAGACGGACAGACTTTTCCGCCTCTCACTGCCGCGCCCAGCTATGATGATATCGTCCGCGCTAACGATGGGGCGTACATAGGGTTAGCTTCAGAATATTGATAGGCTGCATATCATGAAAATAGACCCCTCATTCCTGAGGAGCAAGGTTGCACGACGGATTTTTGCGCTGTTTATCTTCTGTGCCCTCGTGCCCATCTTAGCCCTCGCGATCATATCGTTTACCCAGGTGACGGAACAGCTTGATAGTCAGAGTCAAAGGCGACTAAAGCAATCCAGCAAGGCTCTGGGTATGTCCATTTTCGAGCGGCTGTGCTTCCTCGAGAACGAGTTAAAGGTTTTCTCCCCCGTCCTTGATGCAAGCCGCCAAGCTTCACCGCACAGGCCACCGGAAGAGTATAGTGAACGCTTAAAACAACGGTTCAGAGGACTGGCACTTGTCACCCATTCTGGGAGATGTATTCCTTTCTTTGGCCATATTGAGAATCCGGCAGAACAGTCTGATGAAGAGAAAAAACACCTCAGGTCTGGCGAATCACTTGTATTAACCCGGTCCCGTGGAGATAACCGTCTGCACATATATATGATGAGGGCAGTCGATCCACAAGACCCGAAGCGGGGAGTCCTGTGTGGAGAGATAAATTCCATGTACCTGTGGGGCCCATGGGGCTTACCTGAATACAGTACACCGACCGACCCTACCATATTCTGTATCTTGGATCAGTTCAACCACGTCATCTACTCCTCGATTCCACTCCCTTCATCATTCCATGAAAGATCAGCGCTCCAAATGAGTCGTTCTTTCTCGGGCCGGTTCGAGTGGAAATATGAAGACAAGGAATATCTGGCGGGCTTCTGGTCTATTTTCCTAAAACCCAAGTTTCTTCATCCGAAATGGACAGTAGTTCTAAGCGAATCGAAGGACTATATTTTTGCCCCAGTGGCCTATTTCAAAAAGATATTCCCTCTTGTCATCCTCTTGTCCTTTTGGGTGGTGTTGCTCCTCAGCATCATCCAGATTCGGAGAACCATGCTCCCGCTCGAGAAACTCAAGGATGGAACACAGCGTATAGCCATGAGGGACTTCGATACCAGGGTGACGGTCACAAGCGGTGACGAGTTCGAGGAACTCGGGGCATCGTTCAATGACATGGCAAGACAATTAGGCAGACAGTTTAACGCCTTGACCACAATGGCGGAGATCGACCGGGCCATCCTCTCGTACCTGGACACCGAGAAAATCGTTGGCACGGTGATCACTCGCATGCACGAGTTCTTCAACTACGACCTTGTCAGTGTTACCCTGCTTGATTCGCAAGGTAAGAATCCCGCGCGGACGTATATCGGGGGCGGTAAACCGGATGTTGTGAAACTCGTTGACGACATTGAAATCACGCCTGAAGAGGTGGAGAACCTCATTGATAACCGGGAAATAGTATTGATAAATGCGCACAGAGATCTTCCGCCCTTTCTTGCTCCCTTTGCCAGGAAGGGGATTAACTCATTCGCGGTCCTTCCCCTATTCATCAAACAGAACCTGGCGGGAATCATCTCTCTGGGTTCCCTCGATTCATCTGCACCCGATCAGGAAGACCTGCACCAGGCGCGTCAGCTGGCTGATCAGGTGGCGGTCGCCCTGTCAAATGCACAACTGATCGAAGAGTTAGACCTGCTTAACTGGGGCACTTTGACCGCCCTTGCAAATGCTGTCGATGCAAAATCTCCATGGACTGCGGGCCACTCTCAGCGAGTGACGGAAAAGGCTTTAAAGATCGGCAAGGTTTTGGGGCTTTCTGACAGCGAGCTGGAAGATTTGCATCGAGGGGGGTTGCTCCATGACATCGGCAAGATTGGGATACCAGCCAGTATACTCGACAAACCAGAAAAGCTATCCGACGAAGAACGTCGGATGATAGAAGAGCACCCACGTAAGGGAGCGCGCATCCTGGAACCCATCGCCGCGTATGCTCACGTAATACCCATGGTTTTGCAGCATCACGAGTGGTTAAACGGCAAGGGTTACCCTGATGGCGATGCCAGGGAAGACATAAGTTTAGGCGCCCGTATCTTAGCCGTGGCGGACGTCTTTGATGCCCTCGTCTCAGATCGGCCCTACCGCAAAGGAATGGAACTGGAGCGCACACTTGAGATTATCAAACAGGAGAGCGGCAAACAGTTCGACCCGAAAGTGGTACAGGCCTTGTTGGAGGTCATGACGTGATCTCAGGGTGCTACGGACAACGACTTGGTCTTGAAATCCCTATGATCAGGAGATATATCGTCAGTGAAGTAAGCTTAACAAGGCTATTGGATCTTGTATGAGCGACTCTCGGCAGAGGTCAATAATGTTAGGAGTAGAAAGGATGAAATCTAAGTGTATCTTATTGGCACTGGCCATTTTCATCTCATTTTTCGGATGTCAGCCCAAGGAACCTGCAACCTTTCCAGGTGAACTACTGGGGGTGTGGAAAACCTCTGCACCAAAATACAAGGATTGCTTCTTTGAGCTAACCGAGAATTCAATCATCTTTGCAAATCTAACTTCAGTAGACAAAGCCCATGTTAATCGTAATAGTATCCGAAAAATTGAAAAAATCCAGAAAGAAAAACGGCTTCTGTACACCATTCATTACGAGGACACGAAAGGTCAAGAATACAAATTCCCCATTTATTATGATCCATCAAAAGGCGGTGCAATAAGATTGATGAATCAGGAACAGATCGAGTGGAGAAAGATGGATATACCGCATCTCAAAAAACTCTTAACACCTTGAATAAACTTTTCTTCCGGATACTTTGAATCGCAGCAAGGCAGGGCCTACAAGATCCCGTGTATTTGTCCGGAACCAAGAGAAAGGAGTTGTCATGAAACTACGAGGCAGGCGTCGGCGTTCCCTGATTGTGAACAAGTCACTCCAATACAGATTTCTGGCCACAGTTGTCATCTATGGCTTTATTACCGTTGCTTTTTTATCTGTCTACATTTTTGTGCCCGATTTTCTGGTGCTGCAGGATGAAAGCCTGAGTTTTGAAGTCCGGGCGGCTGCCGCCGATAACATACTCGCGTTTCACTCACGAATTTGGCCCGCCGCCATCGTCCTTATCTGTTTCCTTGGAATACATTCAACTTTCTTGTTCCACCGGCTCATCGGCCCCTTGTACCGGTTTCACTGGGCTTTTGAGCAGGTGCGGGAAGGTGATTTAAGCTTCCGCGTGAAAATAAGAAAGAAGGATTATCTGCACCGGGAAGAAGATGTGCTCAATAAAATGATAGAGGTGCTCGCCGGAAAACTGGAAAGCATACAACTAGCTGGTCTTGACGCTTTGAAGTCTCTGGGTGAGCTGGAGCAAAAGGTGAGCGCCTGGACAGACACCGATAAAGAGCCCCTGCGCCTCCACCGCCAGCACCTTGACACACTGATGGACACCGCTCGATATTTTCGGCTGCAAAAGGGCGAGCACGAGCACCGTTAAGAGCTCTCCTGAGTATTAAGGCACCTAAGGGGCTCCTTCAAGGATTGCTACCAGAAGAGGATTTAACGAAGTACCTCAGTACACCCTCCTATGATCCCCTGGACACCTCTTTCAATCAGGGCGTTTGAGGAAATGAACCCTGCCTTGATCCCCGATTCCCCGTAGATGGCAGACATGACCAACCAGGAAAAGGGGAGGTTTGTTTTCTATTGACTGGGATGCGGATTTGGGTAATATGGTTTCAATGTATTTTCAATGTGTTAACGCAATGCTTTGTTACATTCTCACCTGCAAAACTTGAGTTACACAGGAGAAAGGAGGATTTATGGAAAGGGAACTGACTGTTACAGAGGTGGAAAAGGGCAACCTGGCAGAGCAACTGCCGCCCATCAATAGGATAAGCGACAGCAAGCTCAGGGATCTGGTTCTTGAGGTCTGGGCCACGTTGCTGCGGGAGAGTGCCTACCATGATATCAACGAAGCTCCTAATTTTACCAGCGAGCTCATGGGTGATGATGATGAAACCCTGGTGCGGCACACCAATACCGTGGTAAAGATGTCAGAGGCTGTTGCTCGGGAGTTCCAGCAGGCTTACGGCATCAACCTTAACCACGATACCCTGCTGGCTGGGGCCATTCTCCATGATGTTGACAAGCTGCTCCTGTATGGGCGCCAGGGCGACTCTGTGGAGCTGACCGAACTCGGCCGCAAGGTATCCCACGGTGAATATGGGGCCCTTGTGGCGGAACAGGCTGGCCTCCCACAAGAGGTGGTCAACATAATCGCCAGTCATTCCCCCACTCAACGAAAGACCTTGCCTGCCAGTATTGAGGCTGTCATAGTAGGCTGCTGTGACGAGGCCACCTTTCAATCCTATCGTCTGATGACCGGCAAGGGGCTGTGGATGAAACCATGAGCTCCAAGAAGAACTCCAGTGCCGAGCAGGAACGTAAACTCATTTATGGGAACTTGAAAAATGGACCTTGTAGAACTGGCTGAGCAAAACTACACGAGGTTTGGGGAGCGGATCTCCGTGACTTTTGAAGATAGGGAGTATACGAATCTAGAGATGCTTCAGTTTTCCAGGAAACTGGCAAACGGTCTGAAAAATCTGGGCGTTGGATCAGGAGATAAGGTCGTGGTGATGCTCTTGAACTGCCCTGAGGTGCTGATCAGTTACCAGGGGATATTGAGGGCCGGCGGTATTATTGTGCCAGTCCTATTCCTCCTGGGCGAAAGGGAGATAATCCACATATTGAGAAACTCTGAATCGGTGGCAATAATCACCAGCAAAGATCTATTAGGCAAAATTGATAAAGATCGAGACACTATCGAGACACTAAGGCACGTGATTATTGTTGAAGATGAGGATCTTCCGGGGACCATAAAGTTTTGGGAGCTGGTAGATGGGAACTCCGAGGAGAGTATTCCCATTCTAATAAGAGAGGGTGATCTGGCGGTGATCCTCTATACTGCCGGCACCACCGGGACTCCCAAAGGCGTGATGTTGAATCATAAAAACCTATACTCCAATGCGGTCAGTTGTTCTTCGATTGTCAGGGTAGAACCCGATGATGTCGGTTTGAATGTTTTGCCGCTGTCTCATTCCTATGGCCTCACCGTAATGAATACCGGGTATATGTTCGGGAATAAGGCAGTGATGATGCGTTGGTTCGATACGGAGGAGACCTTCAGGCTTATCGAAAGGCATAGAGTCACGGGGTTTGCAGGGGTATCGGCCATGTTTGCCATGATGTTGAACAGCCCTGAGGCGGACAAATACGACCTTTCCTCTCTCAAGAGATGTCTAAGCGGTTCAGCACCCCTTCCCGTTGAGATCTTGCGAGCTTTTCAGGAGAGATTTGATTGCACGATTCGCGAGGGCTACGGGCTTTCTGAAGCAGCCCCCGTTGTGAGCACGCACTTCCCTGACCGTCCTCAGAAGCCAGGCTCTATTGGACAGCCCATACCGGGGGTGGAGGTAAAGATTGTAGATGAAAAGGACCGCAGTGTGCCCGTTGGCGAAATAGGTGAGCTTCTTGTAAGAGGTCCCAATGTTTCCCCTGGCTACTACAATTTGCCCGAGGAAACGGCAGAAACGTTTCGAAATGGTTGGTTATACACAGGCGATATGGCAAGAATGGACGAAGACGGCTACCTGTATATTGTGGAACGGAAGAAAGATCTCATCATCCGTGGCGGGTTTAATATCTACCCGCGCGACGTAGAAGAGGTGCTCTACGAGCACTCCGCAGTATTGGATGCTGCGGTGATTGGCCTACCCGACCCGGTCATGGGAGAGGAAGTAAAGGCCTTCGTGGCTCTCAGGGAGGGGCAGACTGCGAGCGAACAAGACATTATCGACCACTGTCAGCAGCATCTGGGTAAGTATAAGTGCCCAAGATACGTTGAATTTATAGATACCATGCCAAGAAATCCCATTGGAAAGATCCTGCGCAAGGAGTTGCGTCACCGAAACACCAACCAATAGAGATTCCTCCGTAGTCTTTGTTGATCTTCTGCTGTTATACCCCTATCCCGCAGAGTCCTCAAAGAGATGGGGCCTTCCTCCTCATATCCGATGGCGTGCAGCCAAATGCCCTGGAGCGGCGGAGTGTTAGCTAAACTAATGCCTGCCTTCTTTCCATTTTTTCCCAGCAATAATCTGGTTTTGCTTTTTTGTTGACTTTCTGCACCCTTATCTGATATAATTTATTATAATACTTAACGGTCATCTTTCCCATGGACATAAACCTCAAAATGTGTCTCCCTCGCTCCCAACAGAATATTGCTGTTCTGTTAGGAGCCTGAGGTATCATCTCCATAAAGCCAAACCAGCTGTAAGGTTGCGCCGGTAGGCCGCTGGTCTTTAAAGATCCAGTTGGCCCCATCGTGTATCATATGTCTCTCTAAGAACGTCGAGCAGCCGAGTGTAACATCATTGCTGAGATAAGAATCCATCCCCAAAATCCTGTTTCTGAACAGAGTCTTAGATACTGGCAAAAGCCTTTATTTCCAACAATAGCGGCCGCAAATCTAGAACCTCGGCGATAATATAAAGGTATGATTTTTGGTTTGTGGAGGGAGGCATGAGAATGAAACTCCCAGAAACCTTGCTTATCTCACCTTCAAGGGAATTCGTGTATTTCTTTGGAGGCTTTTGAATTCTTATCATAAGGGTTCCTAAAAGGGACTCCAGATGCAATATTGATGTCCAGTGGGCAGAAACTAACCCTTGATCAGTCACGAGGATTGGGTAATGTCTCGTCTCTCTAAGGCAATAACTGTGGGCTTGGTGACGGGCATAGTGGGACTGGTAGGAAGCCTTGTTCCTGTCGGGCTTCACGTGGAGGAAAACATCGGCCTGGATTTGCTGTTCAAGTTGAGAGGAGCGAGGGAGGTCCCATCTGATGTCATTATAGTAACCATGGACAAGGTCTCTGCTGACAATCTCAACCTGCCA
>JABXJY010000132.1:5234-7573 GCA_013375385.1 Desulfobacterales bacterium | reverse complement strand
AATCAGGAAATACGGTGCGCAATTCTATACTGCGAATTTGCAGTATTTTGCTCTTCCCCCTATACAATTTGTTTTGAATACTCCGCAGTGAATTTGCTGTTTATGAGGCATTCCCCCCATGATCATGAAAATGGTTGCAACGGGTTTCATACTGTAATAGGGTCTAGCTAAATCTGTGTATTCAGTCCCGCAAACCTGGACACCAAGGGCGCTACGTTCAACCTAATCTCAAGAAAGGGAGAAGAGATCATGAAGAAGATAGGATTTATCGGTCTTGGAATCATGGGCAAGCCCATGGCAAAGAACCTGCTTAAAGAAGGATACTCTCTTATTGTTTACGATATCAATAATGCACCAGTGAGAGAGCTTGTAGCGGCAGGCGCAAAAGAAGGAAAATCATCAAAAGAGGTGGCAGCGCAGAGCGAGGTTATCATAACGATGCTGCCTAACTCTCCGGATGTGAAGGAAGCAGTGCTGGGAAAGGATGGCGTTCTTGATGGGGCAAAGCCCGGGACGATCCTGATAGATATGAGTTCAATTGCACCTCTTGCATCGAAAGAGGTTTCTGAAAAGGCCAAAGCAAAAGGTGTTGTCATGCTGGATGCACCGGTGAGCGGCGGGGAGCCCAAGGCTGTTGACGGGACCCTCGCTATCATGGTCGGAGGTCCTGAGGATGCCTTTGAGGAGGTCAAGCAAATACTTGCCGTGATGGGTGCATCGGTAACGCATGTGGGAGAGATCGGAAGCGGAAATACCACAAAACTCGCGAATCAGATAATCGTTGCACTGAATATTGCTGCCATGGCCGAAGCCATGGTTCTTGCTACCAAGGCGGGCGTGGACCCTGAGAAGGTGTATCATGCAATCCGTGGAGGCCTTGCTGGCAGCACAGTGCTGGATGCAAAGATGCCGCTGGTCCTCGATGGGAACTTTAAACCCGGATTCCGCATTGAACTGCACATCAAGGATATGATGAACGCCCTTGAAACCGCACATGAACTCGGTGTTCCCGTGCCTCTTTCAAGCGTGATCCTTGAGATCATGCAGGCACTCAAGTGTGATGGAAAGGCCAAGGATGACCACGGCGGAATTGTCCAGTTCTATGAAATGCTTGCAAAGGCAGAAGTAAGAAAAGGATAGGGGTTCTATGGCCGCATTCCTCGTTTCTTTGGTCTCAGTTCGCTCGGAAGCAATCGATACGCGGTGTCGATCCACTCGCACAGGAGCGGCCTCGTATCGCGAGGATCGATGATCTCCTCAATGCCGAACATTTCGGCTGTAAGGAAGGGGGAGGTCACCTGGGAAAGACGCTTCTCGATCTCCTCCCTCAGGGCATGGGGATCTTCCGAGGCTTCTATTTGGCGCTTGTAGGCCGCCTGAACACCACCTTCGATCGGTAGAGATCCCCAATCTCCCGAGGGCCAGGCGTAACGGAGATTCAAGAGTGAATGGTTACCGTGGGCCGCACCGGCTACTCCGAAAACACGCCTCAGGATGATGGAGCACCACGGGACAGTGGCCTGGTACACGGCAAATATATAGCGGGCGCCAGAGCGGATGGTCCCTTGTTTTTCCGCCTCCAGCCCGATCATGAACCCGGGATTGTCGACGAAATTGACCACTGGCAGGTGGAAGGTATCACACATATCTATAAAGCGAACCAGTTTGTCAGCCGAAGGGGCGTCGATTGCCCCTGCCAGGAACCTGGGGTCGTTGGCCATGACGCCGATAGGTCTTCCGGTAAGGCGAGCAAGGCCGGTGACGACCGCGCGCCCCTGTTTCGCTCCGATCTCGAAAAAACTTCCCTTATCGAGGACCAGTTCAAGGATGCGGCGCACCGGGTATGGACGCCGTTTATTTTTGGGAATGATGCTGAGAAGCTCTTGCTCCCGGCGTTCGGGCGGATCCGTTGCTTCCCTCACTGGAGGCATCTCATAGACCGAATTCGGCATATAGGAAAGGAAGCGTCGCATATGTTCAAAGGCCTCTTCCTCGGAGTTGACCTCGTTGTCCACCACCCCGGACCCACGGGCGTGGATATGCGAGCCACCGAGTTCTTCCTTGCCAATCTTCTGACCGGTAGCCGCTTCGACGACAGGAGGCCCGGCCACAAAGACCTGGGCCGTTTTTTTCGGCATGACCGAAAAATGGGAGAAAACAACCCGAGCTGCACCAAGCCCGGCCACCGGCCCAAGTGCCGCACTCACCACCGGGACAGTGGAAAGCAGTTCTTCCATGATTTCCATTGCCGGATTGGCCGGAACGTAGGTGCGATCCATGGTCTCCAAAAATTTGACGCTTCCGCCCCCTCCGGTTCCCTCGATAAGACGAATCATAGG
>JABXJY010000132.1:0-5134 GCA_013375385.1 Desulfobacterales bacterium | reverse complement strand
ACAATCGTATTAAGAGCAACCGCCACCCCTTGCCCTTTCCATTGACCCAGGAGCGACTTTATCCTATACTGCTCTCACCCTAAAAGAACTTTTTGATTACCAGGAAAATAGAAATATGAAAGAAAACTCGCTTCACTCGATAATGAATGCAGATTCGATCGCATTTCTCGGTGCCTCGAATAATCCCTTCACCATGGGCACCACCCAGATAGCACACCTTATTCGAGGCGGTTTCGAAGGCAAGGTCTGGCCGGTCAATCCAAGAGAAAAGACCGTATTAGGTGTGACCGCTTACCAGAGGGTCGCCGATCTGCCCGAGGTACCAGACCTCGCCGTGCTGGTTCTGCCGACGCGTATCGTACCGGAAATACTCGACGAGTGCGGGCGGAAGGGAATCAAGCGCGCCGTCATAATCAGCGGCGGGTTCAAGGAACGGGGCGAAGAGGGAGGGAAACTCGAGGAAGAATTGAAGTCGGTAGCCAAAAGACACGGCATCCGTTTCGTGGGCCCAAATTGCATAGGTGTCATTAACGCGCAGCGAAATCTCAACCTGACATTCTACCCTTATGTAAACGGCCCCGGGCCAATGGGCATACTCAGCCAATCAGGAACATATGTCACCCAGGTTTTGCCGTATCTGGCCAAGCGAGGCATTCGCTACTCGAGGGCTATAAGTCTGGGTAATGAAGCCGACATTGACCTGGTGGACGGCATCGAATACCTCAGTGAAGACCCGGAAACCAAAGCCATTGCCCTCTACATCGAAGGTATCAGGCGTGGCAGGGAGTTCGTCGAAATAACAAAGGGCGCGTCAATGAGGAAGCCGATAGTGGCCTACTACGTCGGTGGCACCGAGGCCGGGGCGAGATCAGGCTTAAGCCACACCGGAGCCATGGGCGGAAATGATATAGTCCACGACGGCACCTTTCGCCAGTGTGGAATCGTTAGGGCTCCGACGATCGAGCTTCTTTATGATTGGGCATGGGCTTTGGCAACTACACCGATCCCAAGGGGCCGCCGTGTCGCTATTGTAAGCCACTCGGGTGGACCTGTCACTTCGATGGCAGACGCATGTGCTCGGAATGATATAGAGGTTCCTTTGCTTTCGGAAAATACTCAAGAAAAGATTGCCCCCATGGTGCCTGAAACCGGCTCCACAGCTAATCCGGTGGATATGACTTTCAATACCAATCCCGGGGCTCTGACCGATAGCATACCCAGGGCGATTTTTGAATCTGGAGAGGTGGATGCAATATTAATCCACGGAATAGGTGGCTCCGACCTCATTAAAACCATGAAAACCGAAGCCCCTGATCTAGTACCGGCATATATATCAGACATAGAGAGACAGATGGTCAAAATGCATCACGGATTAGTTGAATTAAGAAAAGAAATGTCATGCCCCGTTGTCGCCAGTTCTTTCGACGATCATACCGACGCCGCGGTGAGCTACGTCATGAAGAACGATATTCCCGTATATCCCTCTCCGGAACGGGCCGCGCAGGCAATGGCAGCGTTAATGCGCTACGCCGACTGGAGAAAGGCCCGGGGAAACTACCCTTCCTGACAATGGCTTGGAGTTATGGGCTCACGCCTTGGCGAAGACCCTGTCCGGCCAGAGAGACGGCGGGCATGCAGGCAAAATGAAAGGTGTGATGGGCAAGGGAGTCTCAAAATCAAGAATACTATGATTGATCTGACTGACAAAGTAACATTGATCACAGGGGGTTCGAGAGGAATTGGCGCAGCCTGTATAGAGCTTTTTGCAGATGCCGACTCAAGAGTCGCTTTTACCTACAGGAAAAATCAAGCCTCTGCGAGCGAGTTGATAGCAAGTCTCAGTCCAAAGAGGCAGATAAAGGCCTATGCTGTTGACATAGAATCTGAACAAGACATAAAATCGACAGTGGAAAAAATCATCACCGATTTTGGCAAAGTTGATATTCTGGTAAATAACGCCGGTGTTTGGAAATACGGCAAAGTCGATGAAATGTCACTGGCGCAATGGGAAGAAACTATCAGGATAAACCTGACAGGAGCATTTTTATTTGTCAGGGAGGTCGTTCCCTCTATGAAGAAAAATAAGTTCGGAAGAATCATAAATATCTCATCTACCGCAGGGCAAAGGGGAGAAGCATTCTACTCGCACTACGCGTCTTCAAAGGGTGGAATGATTTCTTTTACCAAGTCCTTAGCTGCAGAATTGGCCGGTAGCAATATTAATGTAAACTGTGTGGCACCGGGATGGGTGGAAACTGACATGACATCTGAAGTTCTGTCTGACAAAGACTATAAAACTAAGGTTGAAAATGAAATTCTCGTTGGAAGGATCGCACTCCCAAAAGATATTGCAGGCCCTGTTTTGTTTTTGGCCTCTGAATTGGCAAGACACATAAACGGAGAGATACTTAATGTTAACGGAGGCAGTGTTTTGTGCGGTTAGAGATCTGAGCTAGACACAGTCCACCATGGGAGCAGAAAGGGAAATCAAAGTTGGGTGCTGTGGTTTCGTTGTCTCACAAAAGGAGTATTTCACGCTCTTCAACCTGATCGAAATTCAGAACACCTTCTACCAAATCCCTCGGCTTCAGACTGCTGAGAAGTGGCGTGGCACCGCACCACGGGATTTCGAGTTCACCATGAAGGCCTGGCAGTTGATCACCCATGAGCCATCGAGCCCGACCTACCGTCGTTTAAAGGGCAAGATCGAGCCCATGAAGTCTGACCGTTACGGTTGCTTCCGGGCGACGCCAGAGGTAATGGAGGCCTGGAGGCGCACAGCGATGTTTGCACGAACGCTGGGGGTATTGATCGTTGTGTTCCAGTGCCCAGCGAGCTTTCGGCCGACTAAGCAGAATGTAGGCAATATGAGGGAGTTTTTCAGCCGGATCGATCGGATGGATTTTCGATTTGCCTGGGAGCCCCGCGGCGTATGGCCCGAAGAGTTGGTTCTTCAGGTTTGCGAGGAGTTGCAGGTAATCCACTGCGTTGATCCCTTCAAGAACAAGCCGCAGTACGGAGAGTTTCAGTACTTCCGCCTCCACGGGATTACGGGTTATGACTACCGTTATACCGACGTTGATCTCCAGGGGCTGAGAAAATGGGTAGATAAGAGACCGACCTATCTGCTCTTTAATAACAATTGGATGAAAGACGACGCATTGCGGTTCATAGACCTTGTTCAAACGGAAAAGAGGGGTCACAGAACTTGAGAGGGTCAAATCGAAGCTACGTCCCCTGGGCGTGCTTCACTGTATGGGGGAACATGAAATTATTTCCAAAACTTGCTTTGGTAGTGATTTTAAGTTGTCTTGTGAGTCCACCAGTATGGGCAAAAAGAGGTGTAAAGGAGGCGGTCGTAAAGATATACACGGTGTACAATAGATATGATTACGATGAACCGTGGAAAATGTTGCGCCAGAACCGGCGCAGTGGTTCTGGATGTATTATCATTGGAAGAAGAATCTTAACAAACGCACATGTAGTGGGTGACCAGGCATTTATTCAGACTAAAAGAGCAGGAGAGGCAAAGAAATATACAGCGAAAGTGGAAATAGTCGGTCACGAATGTGACCTTGCTATTCTCAGAGTCAATGAGGATTCATTTTTTTCCGGTGTCGAGCCCGTTGCAATCGGAGGACTGGCAGAGGTTAGAGATAAGGTCGCCGTTTATGGTTTCTCCGAAGGTGGCGATGAGTTATGCATTACTGAAGGAGTGGTTTCCAGAGTCGAGCACCGTAAATATACTCACAGTGGAGCCTATTTGCTGACGTGCCAGATTGATGCCGCGATTAATCCGGGAAGCAGTGGCGGTCCGGTAATCAAGGATGATAAAATAGTTGGAGTAGCATTTCAGGCCGGGTCAGGGGAAAATATTGGCTATATGGTTCCAGCCCCGATTATCAATCATTTCCTGGAGGACATAAAGGATGGCACATATGATGGAATACCGGGTCTCGGAATATCGTGGCAAGAAATGGAGAATCCAGACTTGAGACTTAAATTTGGCATGATCGAGAGACAGACCGGGGTGTTGGTGAACAAGGTCTATCCCGACTCCCCTGCAAGAGGGATACTGAAATCAGGAGACATAATCCTTTCAATTGATGGTGAAAATGTTGAAAACGATGGGACAATAGAGTTTAGAGAAGGCGAGAGAACCTTCTCTGGATATTTAGTACAGAAGAAGTATATCAACGATGTAGTTAACCTTGAAATCTTGAGAGAGAATAACTGCATGAATATTGAAATTAGATTGACTACACCTATGAATTCTGGGCAATTAGTGCCATCTGAACGCTATGATGTGGCTCCGACATATTATATTTTAGGTGGTCTGGTATTTGAACCATTGACCTTAAACTTCTTAAGAACATGGAAGAAGTGGTATCTTAACGCTCCGAGTGATCTGCTGAATTACTACTTTCGCGGGGAACCGACAGATGAACGAAGAGAAATAGTTGTGCTGGTTAAAGTTCTGGCTGATGAAATTAATGTTGGCTACCATGAATGGAAGAATACTGTGATTTCATATGTTAATGGTAAGAAGATCTCTACCATGAAAGATTTGGTGAGTGCCTCTGAAGAACATGAGGGTAGTTACCACATAATTGTGGATGAACGCGGTTACAAAATTGTCTTGGACAAAAAAAAGGTTGACGAAAATAGTCAGAGTATTCTGAAGAAGTACAGAATTAGTTCCGATAGATCAAAAGATCTGGAACGACTCTAAAGGCGATGAGTTAAAGGGAACATTCGTGCAGGACTTGCTTGGCTTCAATTCTAATATCGGAAGGCCAATCATGTCCACAAGACATAAATCACTTCAACTCGTTGTTATCCACACGCTTTGACCTCCAGCAAGTCTCGTTCCGGAGGGCAGGGACCCATAGGGTAGACACAGAGCGAGTCATCAAAAAGGGGCTGAGCAATTCAGAAAGGTTTTTTTTGGCAAATTTTTAGGTTGAAATATCCCAAAAGTTATACTAGTTAATAGTATCATTAATTAACCACTTTACCGTTTAGGAGAAAGGAGGAGGTACCATGAACAGGGGGGATCTAGTCAACGAGGTAGCCAAGGTGGTCTGTACCAAGAAAGAGGCGCAGGAAGCGGTGAACTGTGTTTTTTCAGCCA
>JABXJY010000131.1 GCA_013375385.1 Desulfobacterales bacterium | reverse complement strand
AGAAGAAAGAGACAGCACTCCTGAAGGGTTGGAATGACTCGGGACCCGCAGAGGAAAGCATAGCTTTAAAAAGCATCATCAACGACCTGGAAAGAAAGGTAGTCGCCCGTCTGAGTGAAGAAGACTCATGAAAAGCCTTCCGGATTATAACCCTCTTCATCCCTTCGAGCTTACGCGGTGGGCACTTTAGGCCCCGAGGATAATGGCCATACGCTGGTGGTTATTGCAAGAAAGGGATAGACCCCTAATCTAAAATTATTGACTGAAGGAAGTGGCTCTGATAGAAGGAAAAATGTTAAAAATGGGATAGTGTCAGTGGTTTGTGGTCCGTAGCCTGTTGCATTTGAATTTTCAGATGCTCAAGTGAATATTGAAGTTGTCGGCATGTCTGCTCCTGTTTAGTTGAATTAATTGGTTCTTTTGTTCCTTTCGACGGACAACTGACAACTGTCAACGGACGCTACCGTGAAAGGAGACACTCTTGCAATATAAGGCAATAAGAGGTTTCAGGGATATACTTCCTGATCAGGTAGAAACCTGGAATAGGATTGAAGCAGAGGCGAAGCGCATATTCGGGTTGTTTGGATTCAAGGAAATTAGGATCCCCATGTTAGAAAAAGCAGAACTTTTTGCTCGGGGGATAGGCCAGGACACGGATATCGTTTCCAAGGAGATGTATACATTCCAAGATAGGAAGGGTACCTCTGTGGCTATGAGACCGGAGGCCACAGCCTCAATACTGCGAGCCTGTATAGAGCATAAACTTTATGAGGAATATCCGGTACTAAAGCTATTTACCATAGGGCCAATGTTCAGGTATGAGAGGCCACAGAAAGGGAGAAGCAGGCAATTTCACCAGATAAATGCCGAGATAATCGGCGACCCTGGCCCTCGATCGGATAGTGAGCTGATATTTATGCTCATGTGGTTTTTTTCCTCCTTAGGGCTCCATGATCTTATTCTAAATGTCAACTCTCTGGGTTGTCCACGTTGTAGAGGACCATTCCGGGCTGAACTTACAGGTTACCTTAAGAGATATTCCGCACAACTCTGCCCCGACTGCCAGAGGAGGATGGATACAAATCCGTTAAGGGTTTTTGATTGCAAGGTGGAGACATGCAATCAGGTAGTAAAAGGTGCTCCATCCATGCTTGATTTTCTGTGTAATGATTGCACTCATCATTTTGATTCGCTGATGGCATATCTCAAGGCGTTGGGCATGGATTTTGTCATAAACCCTCATTTGATGAGGGGCCTTGACTACTATACAAGGACTACCTTTGAGGTGCAGACTCAAGAGTTAGGGGCCCAGAATGCTATAGTGGGTGGCGGTAGGTATGACAAGTTGATGAAGGAGTTCGGTGGGCCAGACAGCCCCGCAATAGGGTTTGCTATCGGTACGGAAAGGGTTGTTGAGCTCTCCGATGAGCACACTAGCCAGAGAGAAAAAGGGCCGGATATCTTTCTGGCACCTCTGGGCAAAGGGGCAGAAGACAAGGCATTTATGTGGTTACAGGAGCTCAGAAAGGGCGGCCTTCGTTGCGAGATGGAATACAGATCCTTGGGCCTCAAGGCGCTGATGAGGCGTGCAGACCGACTGAAAGCCAGGAAGGTATTGATTGTGGGGGAAGACGAGCTGATCAAAGGCAAGGGTATCTTGAGGGATATGGTTACCAAGGAACAAAGAGAGCTTCCCTTAGATAATGTGGTTGATGAACTGATAAGATTTAAGGAGACAAGTTGGACATAGACACCATTGGAGATTGGGAAAGGACGAATGATTGCGGCAGCTTGAGGAGAGATGATATTGGCCGCGAAGTCGTCCTGATGGGATGGGTAAACAGGCGCAGGGACCTGGGGAAGTTGATCTTTGTTGATCTCAGGGACAGGTTTGGCTTGACCCAGATTGTCTTTGATGAGGAATTTGATGAGGTGAGTCACGAGAGGGCGGGTATCCTGAGGAATGAGTGGGTTATAGCTGTGAAGGGAGAAGTTGCGCCACGCCTACTTGGCCAGGAGAATCCTGAGATGCCGACTGGGGATATCGAGGTGAAGGCAAAGGAATTAAAGATACTGAATGAAACAGAGATCCCCCCATTCCAGGTCGATGGGAAAATTGATGCATCAGAGAATGTGCGCCTGAGATATAGGTACTTGGAGCTTAGAAGGCCGGCTCTTTTCCATAACCTCTTTATGCGGCACAGGATAGCCTTAGTCATAAGAAGCTTTCTGAACAGTGAGGGGTTCTTAGAGGTGGAGACCCCTTTCCTAACCAAAAGTACCCCTGAAGGGGCACGGGACTATCTTGTGCCAAGTCGAATTAATAAAGGATCCTTTTATGCCTTACCCCAGTCCCCGCAATTGTTCAAACAGCTCTTGATGGTGGCAGGCTTTAATCGATATTTTCAGATTGTTAAATGTTTCCGGGATGAGGATCTAAGGGTTGATAGACAGCCAGAATTCACGCAGGTTGACCTTGAGTTGTCCTTTGTAAATGAGGATGGGGTTATGGATGTTGTTGAGGGTATGATGGTGGATGTGTTCTCCAAAATTCTGGATCACCCTGTTTCCAGACCGTTTCCAAGAATTGAATATGAGAAAGCAATGGATTTGTATGGCTCTGACAGACCAGATGCCAGATTTGGCATGGAATTGACGGATGTATCTGATCAGCTTAGATCTTCAACTTTTAGGGCCTTTACAGAGGTGATAGAGAAGGGTGGGGTTGTCAAGGCAATAAATGTAAAGAAAGGAGCCTCTTTTTCTCGGAAGGAGCTGGATGAATTAAGCTCCATGGTAACTGATTCTGGTGCCAAGGGATTGCTCTGGGCCAAACTCAGACCTGATGGCTGGCAATCACCGTTGGCAAAATCTGTGGCTCCCAATAGTAGAGGTGCCGTTGAAGAGAGACTTGGGGCCAAAGAAGGAGATCTTATTATATTTGTGTCTGCTATGGACCACATAGCTAATGAGGCATTAGGTCTACTGAGGATTGAGATAAGCAAGAGGCTTGATTTGATTAAAGATGGAGACTATTCATTCGTGTGGGTAACAAGGTTCCCTTTGCTGGACTACGACGAGAATGAAAAGAGATATGCAGCTGTTCACCATCCATTCACAGCCCCTCTCGAAGAAGACATACCGTTACTTGGGGAAAGACCAGAGGCAGTAAGAGCAAGATCATATGATTTAGTGCTTAATGGTGAGGAGATAGGGGGAGGCAGTGTCAGGATACATACTATTGACTTACAAAACCAGATCTTCCGTATATTGGGGCTGGGAAAAGAAGAGGTGAGGGAAAAATTTGGTTTTTTCCTTGAGGCGTTAAGGTACGGGGCGCCTCCCCATGGGGGTATCGCCCTTGGTTTTGACAGACTCGTAGCTATCATGGTTGGCGCTAAATCTCTAAGGGATGTGATTGCCTTTCCTAAGACCCAGCGGGCAAGCTGTGCTGTAACCGATGCGCCTTCGCCCGTGGATAGAGATCAGCTTTCTGAGTTAGGTCTTTCCCTAATTTATCCTTGACAAAGCATCAAAATAGAATTATAGAAAGCCAGTCCGCAAGAAAGAGGCGACAGTGATGGCTTGTGTTGATATGTTTCTTTATCCAAAATAGAAGGAGGTAGTAAAAGTGACTGAAGTAACAGCTCCCATGGCGGGAAAGATTATGGATGTAAAGGTTGAGGTTGGTGATACGGTTAATGAAGATGATGAGCTTCTTATTCTTGAGGCCATGAAGATGGAGATGCCCATAGTAGCTACAGCATCAGGAAAGGTTAAAGAGATAAAATGTAAGAAAGGAGATGCAGTTGGGGCCGATGATGTTTTGGTGGTGATCGAATAGGTCTATGGATTTTTGATGGTATGGATTAAGAGCCCTGTCCGATCATCGGCAGGGCGATTTTATCTGTGGAGCTATGCATAGCTGAATTCTATCTGAGGAGAAAAGGTCTCTATGATCGATTGGGGGTTTGCTGTAAAAATACTTTTTTTTGGCCTAAGCGCTGTCTTCAGCTCCCTTGCACTATTGATAGGGGCGATATACGCATTTGGAAAGATCTTAAAGCATATAGAAGAAAAGAGTAATTAGAAAGGGCGGATTATGCTCGATATGGTCCTGACCACAGGTGTTGCGCACCTGACTATAGGCAACCTTGTTATGTGGCTTATTGCCTTTTTCTTTATCTACTTGGCGATAACAAAGAATTACGAGCCTCTCCTTTTGGTACCTATCGGTTTCGGTATCTTGATGGTAAATTTACCCCTGACGTATCTCATGGAGGAAGGGGAAGGACTTCTTTGGAGATTTTACCATTATGGATTAGAATGGGAGATAATCCCACCCCTCATATTCTTAGGTCTGGGTGCCATGACAGATTTTGGGCCTATGATCGCCAATCCTAAAACCCTCATATTGGGTGCAGGGGCCCAATTCGGTGTTTATGTTGCCTTTTTTGGGGCCCTTATCCTTGGTTTTAAGATACCAGAGGCATGTTCAATAGGTATCATTGGCGGTGCTGACGGGCCAACAACTATTTACACAACAGTCCACCTTGCTCCTCATCTATTGGGGGCAACGGCTGTAGCAGCCTACTCCTACATGTCCCTTGTTCCAATCATTCAGCCCCCTATCATGAGGCTCCTCACCACCGAAAAGGAACGAAAGATTAAAATGAGACAGTTACGACCCGTTTCAAAGCGGGAGAAGATCCTTTTTCCCTTGGTGACAGTTCTGGTTATCTGTCTTATTGTACCAGCCTCCGCACCACTCATGGCCATGTTTATGTTGGGAAATCTCTTTAAGGAATGTGGTGTGGTAAAGAGACTTTCAGACGCAGCGTCCAATGAACTCATGAATATCGTTACCATACTTCTGGGTGTTAGTGTCGGTGCTACCATGTCTGCAGAGCGTTTCTTGAAATGGGAGGTTATCTTTGTTTTTATTATGGGTCTTGTGGCCTTTGCCTTTTCTACAGCGGCTGGTATAGTTTTGGCAAAATTCATGAATCTCTTTACCAAGGAAAAGATAAATCCCCTCATTGGCTCCGCTGGGGTATCTGCTGTTCCTATGGCTGCCAGGGTAAGCCAGGTGATGGGTTCAAAGGCTGATCCGAAAAATTTTTTGCTCATGCATGCCATGGGCCCCAATGTGGCAGGTGTTATCGGCACGGTTGTTGCTGCAGGCGTATTCCTAGCACTTGCAGGATGAAGGGGGGTGAGAAGACATGTTTGATGAGAAAAAGATTGGAGAAATAAGAGAGGGCCACAGAAAATGGTCCGATGACCTGGAGCCTAAATTGGCGAAGAGCCCTGAAAGAAAGGGTGATTTTGTCAATGCCTCAGGTATCCCAGTAAAGAGGGTATATACGCCTTTAGATGTGGCTGATTTTGATTATATGGAAGAGCTCGGTTTACCCGGGGAGTATCCTTTTACAAGAGCGGTTCAACCTACTATGTACAGGGGAAGATTTTGGACTATGCGGCAATATGCGGGCTTTGGTACTGCCGAGGACACGAATCGGCGATATCGCTTCCTCTTAGAACAGGGCCAGACAGGCCTTTCCGTGGCCTTTGATCTTCCCACTCAGATAGGATATGATTCAGATCACCCACTGGCCCAAGGGGAGGTAGGGAAGGTTGGGGTGACCATTGATTCAATAAGAGATATGGAAACACTCTTTGACCAGATCCCACTGGACAAGGTAAGTACCTCGATGACCATAAATGCCCCGGCAGCTGTGCTTTTGGCCATGTACATAGCCGTGGCGGAAAAACAGGGTGTATCCTCAAAAGACTTAAGAGGGACTATTCAGAATGATATACTCAAAGAGTATGCTGCGCGGGGGACTTATATCTTTCCTCCTAAACCATCTATGAGGATCATCACAGATATCTTTTCATTCTGTTCACGAGAGGTTCCTCAATGGAACTCAATCAGCATCAGCGGATACCATATCAGGGAGGCAGGTTCGACCGCAGTTCAGGAGGTGGCCTTTACTTTAGCCAATGGGGTTGCCTATGTGGAGGCAGCCATCAATGCCGGATTGGATGTGGATGAGTTTGCCCCGAGACTCTCTTTCTTTTTTAACGCCCACCTTGATTTTTTGGAGGAGATTGCCAAGTTTAGGGCCGCAAGGAGGCTATGGGCAAGAATTATGCGGGACAGATTCAAGGCCAGAGATCCAAGGTCAATGATGATGAGGTTTCATACCCAGACAGCTGGTTGTACCCTAACAGCACAGCAACCGAAGAATAATATAGTCAGGGTTGCCTTTCAGGCGCTTTCTGCGGTTTTGGGTGGTACACAATCACTCCATACCAATTCCATGGATGAGGCCTTCTGTTTGCCCAGTGAGGAGGCGGTTCGTATTGCCCTGAGAACCCAGCAGCTTATTGCCTATGAATCTGGCGTCACCGATACTGTAGATCCATTCGGCGGTTCATATTATATTGAAGATTTAACAAAAGAGATTCTTGAGAGGGCTCAGGAATATATTGATAAGATTGATGAGCTTGGTGGTGCAGTATCTGCTATTGAGAAGGGATTTATACAGAGGGAGATCCAGGACAGTGCCTATCTCTACCAGAAGGAGATTGAGAAGGGCGAGAGGGTAGTAGTCGGTGTAAACAAGTTCCAGGTAGAAGAGGAATCGCCAAAAGATCTCTTGAGGGTGGATCCTGCGGTGAGACTTTCTCAGATGGAGAGGTTAGGAAGGCTCAGATCAGAGCGAGACAATGGAAGGGCAACGGGCATACTGAGCGAGCTAAAAAAGGCCGCGGAGGGGAATGATAACCTGATGCCTGTCATTTTGGATGCAGTGAAGGCCTCTGCTACCCTGGGAGAGATCTGTGATGCATTACGGGAAGTTTTTGGAGAATATCAGCCAGTAAGTACAATAGGGTAGCGTCGGTTGATCAATCGTCTGGGAAGTGACTAAAGTTATGGAGAATAAGGAATTCTCGAAAGGACTCGAAAAGCGAACCCGGAGATTCGCGGTGAGCATAATCCAGCTTTCATCCACCTTGCTTAATACGCCAGAGGGCAGGGCAATAACGAATCAGATCACAAAATCCGGGACCTCTATTGGCGCAAACTACTTGCCCTGTTAAATTATGAGAGCAACACCTCTCAATTTCCTCAACGTTGGGGCCGATATTAAATGAATTATGAATGTTATCTTATCTATTTAACAGGGTGAAAAGCAAATCGAGCCAGAAGCAAGGCAGACTTCAAAAACAAGATCAAGATATGCGAAGGTGAAGCGAGTGAAACGCAGTACTGGATAGAAGTTATTGTAGATGCAAGGTGGTTACCCTGGGACAAGGTAAAATCTGAATATGATGAGTGGAACCGCTTGCCATCTTTTCATCTATCGGAAAAAAATAACTTTAGTTCACTTTAGGCATTTGAAACTTTAGGCACTTCATTCACTATTGGAGGTTGATATAAGATGGATGATACAAGAAAGATTAGGGTTCTGGCCACTAAACCCGGTCTGGATGGCCATGATAGGGGTATAAAGGTCATTGCCAATGCCTTGATGGATTCAGGAATGGAGGTAATCTACACCGGTTTAAGGCAGAGCCCG
>JABXJY010000130.1 GCA_013375385.1 Desulfobacterales bacterium | reverse complement strand
ACCCTATTTAACAGGGTAAACCCGTTAAGGGCTGGAGTAGTCAAGAGCTTAAAGGAATTAAAGGGATATAAAGGGTGTGGTCATTCTGCTATTATGGGGAGGGTCAAGCGGGAGTGGCAGGACACCGACACGGTACTTGCCTATTTTGGAAAGAATCGGAGAACAGCTACAGAAAGATATGAAAGCTTTGTTGAGCAAGGGATTTCCCATGGTAGGCGACCGGAGTTAGGAGGAGGAGGACTTGTTCGCAGTTGTGGGGGATGGTCACAGGTTCTTTCTTTAAGGAGGGTGGGGAGCAAGGTTTTCTCGGATGAACGTATATTGGGGAGCAGCGAATTTGTAAAGGACGTCATTGCCGATGCAGAGCAAAAGGCGAAAGAGACTTTGAGACTATCTTTGAAGATATCTGATTTACCTTCTTTGGCAATGGAGGTATGTGAGGGGGAAGGGGTAGATGAGCCAGAGCTACGTTCAGGATTGAGAAAGAGGGAGGTCGTGAAGTCGCGTAGAGTATTCTGTCAGATAGCGGTAAAAAAATGGGGTATTCTGGTGCGGATGTCGCACGCTTTCTTGGTATCAATACTTCTGCTGTTAATCGGCTAGCCGTTTCTGAAGAGTTGCCAGAGGTAGAGAAATATGTTTAAATCGTTTTGGAACCGACGTCCCCTTTTACTTTTACTTTATTAGGTTTAATAAGGGCCAAGGTTTCCGGTTCCGGTGTGTACCTTAAACGACAGGTTTAAAAGATTTCCTTGACGCACAAAGCCAACTTCTGTACAATTCCTAAAAGAACAAAGAAAAAGGGAGTTTTTATCACTATTACTGTTTGAACAGAAAGGGGGAGCACAAATGTACGGCAGATTGACGGCTCGACGAAATTCCGTAAAGGATGCAAAGAGGAATATTCCCAGTAAGGATGATCCGAATTTCTCTCAGTTCGAGCAGGAGTTGATGGCGATGGCCAGAAACGAGGCACGGCAAGTAACGGCCTTATATGGGCCCAAATTGGAGGTCCTCAATGGAAAACACAAACCCCTGCTCAAGGATTATGAACGTATCTCCAAGGACTATGATGCTCACGCCGCCAAGATCAAACGGAGCGAGCCCAGTGTGGAGTTGTCCAGGGGGAAGTACTATGCTTTGATGTCTCTATTTGTCCTGGGTGAAATCCCTATGAATTCCCTCGCCTTCTCAGTGTTTGGCGAAAGCCAGATATTCACATGGATCATGGCGGTCGGTGTGGCCGTGGCCATTCCCTGGATCGCCCACGCCATGGGGATTCTTTTCAAGCGTTGGTCTGAGCCCTGGTGGAAGAATGCTATCGGTGTAACGGCACTTCTCGTCCTCACCATTGGCGGCCTGGTTGCCATTGGCTACGTGCGTGTCCAGTACCTGGGCGACCTCAGCAAAGCGGGTGCGGTCAGTGGTTTTAGCAGTAGCGGATTTATAGGCGCCGCGTTCGTTGGCCTGAACCTGGTCATTTTAGCTGCAGCCACACTCTGCTCATATTTTTCCCATGACAAAGACCCTATGCTGGAGCATCTGCACCACAGGACCAACCAGCTCAATAAGGCCATGCGGGCCATCGAGGCAAAATATAATAAGATCCTTACCAAACAACAACAGAAAATCCACCGGATTCAGCAACGAGGGCACGAAATCATCTATTACTACCGCAAGATCAATCAGCGCGTTCGTCCTGATCAGGAAAAACCCAAGTCCTTTGAACGGGAACACGGGTTGGGTGTGGAGTTTGAACAAGAAGACGAGCGCAGAAAAATGGAAACCGCGACCATGCCTGTGCAGGCGGTGACCAATCAACCCATTTCATAAGTTTTGAGGAGGTATACCCAAATGAAGCGATGGAGACTAAAACTCTTGGGGCTCACCCTTCTCAGCTCCCTTCTCTTGTTGAGCCAGATGAACCGGAGTGCTGAAGCCTTTGGGAAGTCTGAGAACGCCAAAAAAAGTCCACGGGTATTGGTTATTTTTGTCGATATGTCGGGCAGTGCGAACCTCGCTCGGCGTACGGTTTATAAGAAGGCGTTTGAGAAGATCTATCAAAACCTTGGTCAGGGGGATCGTGTTATGGTGGGGACCATCACCGGTCGTTCCTATATCGACTTCAAGCCAGCCGTGGACGTGGAAATTCCTAAGAAAACTATATGGGTTAACCGCATTCAGTTCGAACGAAACCTAACCGAGACCAAAGAAAAAATTCGAAGGGAAGTAGACCGTCTCTTATCCCGCAAGCGGGGGACTCAGCGGACAGAGATTCTTAATTCCCTGAATATTGCCGAGACAATCTTCCATAACGAGAAACGTCGAAAGATTCTGGTTATCCTCTCTGACATGATCCAGGATTCTAAGGAATACAACTTTGCCCGGGTTGAGGTCACAGACAAGTACATCGACCAGGCCATGAGATACCGGAAAAAGCAGAATCTCATCCCCAACCTCAGCGATGTCAAGGTCTATGTGGCCGGGGCCAGTGGGGTTAATTCCAACAAATTTCGATCAATAGAAAAATTCTGGGCCCGTTATTTCGCCGAAACCGGAGCAGATTTTTCGCCTCATCGGTATGGTCATTCCCTTATCATCTTTGAAAAGGGACTCTAGTGTGAATTGGGGTCGATTTTTGACTTATTTTATAGCATATGACTCCTCTGGCAAAACCACTCAACCACCTCAGGTCTACAACGCAAAGCAGTAGTAGTTATTCACAATTCAAGACGTGACCCCGGCAACAAGATCCAAGATAAGCCCGGCTGGAAACCAGGAACTTGTGGAAGGGCCTGTGTCAACCAGAAAATCCACGTCACTATCCGGACCTACCTCGCCACGCACCACTGATCCAAAGAGGCGGATATTTTTGGCGCCGTGTTTGGCAGCAATTGTCTTAATATCAGCACTCTTTTCTCGTATTAATTGCTCAAGACCCATTTTGTGCTCCTTGTTCTTACCCATTTCCCATTTGCGTCACAAGCTTGAGACGCATAACATCATACATTGAACCGGCTCGACATTTTCTCACAACACGCAAAAACAGCCCTATTATACAAGGTTAAGGCAATTAACTCAATATGATGGAATTCTAATTAACTATTAAACAGATGTGGCCGATATCATGACATATAAGATGACACAGTTTAAAGCTTCCTACCTCTCAATCTCTCCTCCGGGGAATATCATTGAGGGATTAATTGAACAAGTAACCCCTTTGTTGTTTTTGATGTTCTTTTTTCCAACCCCACTTCCAACCATCAAGCATAAAAACCTTGACAAACGCAGGTGCTGAGATGTAGTTAAGTAATACATGTAGACTACCATTAAACACCGGTGGCTTGCCCGCGGAAGGATATCGTTATCTAAGCGGCCTTCTCCTGTCGGGGCATGCCCTTCTCACGAACCGGATCGCTTCCATCTCTTGGTGTAAGGGTGAAACAAACAATTGATAGGCGGGAAAAGCCCGGATTACATCGAATCCAGAGGACTTACCGGTACAGGAAAATGATGGCATTTAGTGCCTGACGCTGGGTGGACGCGGAGACCTTCCGCTCAGCGGCAAGGTGGCTCAGATAGGCGTCGATTTCGGTTTTGCCCATGTCCCGGGAGTGCTTTTGAGAGCCAAAGAATTTGATGTAACGACCGATCCAATCGCAGTAGGCCTGCTCGGTGCGGTAGGCGTAATGATGATAACGAAGTACCTGGCGGACCTGGTCCATGAGCTTTATGCCGGGATCGGGTCTGAATTTACCTTTGCTTTCCATGATATCAATAAAATATCTTGATAGCATGGAAAATTCACCCATTATTGTTCCATTTTTTCACATTGAATATTAATATATGTGGAAAATAATCCATGATATAAGGCCAATATAAGGAAAATTTTCCATATATCCTAACTGTTAGCTGGCCTTTGGTTGGTGCCTGAACGAATATTGGCTTAAAAGTCCAGAAGGCCAGCTAACAAGCAAATAAACCCGACCCACTAATCGTGGGCGGGTTATCTAAACGTTAGGTCTCATAATAAAAAAATTACTGGCAGAGATAATCAAATGAAACGTACTATTTTAAATTTCATTATTGATGCGATCGCGTTCGTTGGATTCGTTTTTCTTACTACAACTGGCGTACTAATGCGCTACGTGTTGCCCCCTGGCAGTGGCCATTACTCGACGATATGGGGCTTTGATCGACACGAATGGGGTGGATTGCATTTCTGGATTTCGGTTGTTTTTTTTAGTTTGCTTGCAGTTCATTTAGTACTGCATTGGCGGTGGATTGTTAGTGTTGTTACGGGGCGGCCTCGTGAAGGCTCTGGGCTTCGAGTTAGCTTAGGCATTGTCGGTCTTTTGGCCTTAGTTGCTTTTTCCATCTCTCCTTTAATAACTCCAGTGGAAAAAAATACCAAAAAAGCCAGTGGTAGTAGTACCTTATCTAGGCACAAATACGAAGATGTCCAAATAAGAGGTTCAATGACATTGCTGGAAGTAGAAAAAACTACTGGTGTCCCTATAAATCATATTATTGAAACACTGAAATTACCACGTTTCGTTTCAGGGGAAGAACGTCTTGGGGTTTTAAAAAGAACATACGGGTTTGAAATAAATGACGTTCGGGAAGTAATTCACGAATATAAAAATAAAGAGTGATCTAAAGGAGCATTTTGTACTTGAAATGCAAAGACCTAACAAGGCGCTTGCAGCCGACGCTCGTGCCTCGCGCGGTTGAAGCGCAGCGTTAGGCGGAATCGTATCAAGAGCGTAATTATGACGAACAAACGGGATTGGGCCCATGAATGAAGAAGCGAAAGAAAAACCACCCTCTTTTCTGAAGAAGACACAGGCAGTCGCTGCAGATGAGATTGTAGATGCTATCAAGGCTGGCGAGGATATCGAAATAGTCAACTGTGTAATTGATGGCGATTTCGTCCTAGGTTCTCTGACCGTGGAAGGCAAGGTCACTATCAAGTGGACGAAATTCAAAGGTCGTGTAGACTGGTCTTATTCGACTTTCAAGCGAGTATTGCGTCTCCAAAATTCGACCTTTGAAACAAATGCAACTTTCACAGCAGCCACGATAGAGCAGGCCATCTTTCTGGATGGAGTAACTTTTATGGAAAAGGCGGACTTTTCCAATCTCACAGTGACGGGGGTTTTCAGCAGTCGGTCCATCAGATTCAAGCAGGAGGCTATATTTGCTAGTGCCACCTTCGCCAAAACCGTCTGGTTCAATGAGAGTGTCTTTGAGGGAGAAGCTGACTTCCGTAGTGCTCGGATCGGGGGCACTGCGGACTTTACCGACGCCAAGTTAGAGCAGGCTAACTTCAACGGGACTCAGATCGAGGAGGTTGCTTTCTTTCTGGGAGTTAACTTTGAAGGAGAGACCATCTTTGTAGGCGCTCAGATTGGAGGTAACGCAGAGTTTACGGGTGCCGCGTTTCAAAAACGGACTGACTTCAATAGTGCCAAGATCGGCGACAGTGCCCACTTCAAGGCAACAACTTTTTTTGAGGGGATGGCGGACTTTACAAGCGTTCGTATTGGGGGTAATGCTAACTTCGACGGAGTCCTGTTTACGGAACGGGTTAGCTTTACCGGGACTCAGATCGGGGAGGCCGCTTTCTTTAGACCAGCCATTATTAGACCAGATACACCGCCTAGACCGGCTATGTTTGAGGGCGAGGCGGACTTTGTGGGCGCTCGAATCGGGACTACAGCTGACTTCAGTGGCGCATGGTTCCGGAAAGGTGCCACGTTCAGTAACGCCCAGATCGGTCGCAATGCCTATTTCGAAAGATCCCTATTTGAGGAACAGGCTAACTTCAATAGCATCCAAATCAATAGAGAAGCTTTCTTTGCGCAGGCAATCTTTAATGATAAGGTGAACTTTGGGATGGCCCGGATCGGCGCTAATGCAGAGTTCATGGCCACTCAGTTCAAGAAAAGGGCCATCTTCAACACGACCCAAATCAAGGGGAGCGCCTTCTTTAGGCCTGCTGCCTTTGAGGAAGGTGCCGACTTTGCAGCGGCACGGATCGGGGGTAATGCTGAGTTCATCGGCGCCACGTTCAAGAAAAAGGCAGACTTCAACAGCGTCCAGATCGAGGAGAATGCCTTTTTCTATCCGGCGAGGTCAAAGAAGGCCGACTACCCGGCGTTGTTTGAGGGGGAAGCCGACTTCACAAGCGCTCGGATTCGAGGCAGTGCTCTCTTCCCCGGAGCTGTGTTTAAGGAACAAGCTAACTTCGACAGTGCTCAGATAGGAGACACCAGTTTTAAAGGAACAGTCTTTAACAAGGGGGTCAGCTTTCAGAATACATCATTCGGGGCCGTATTCTTTGCCGAGCCAGCAGCTCAGTTCTGTGGCAGGATTGATCTGCGAGGAGGTACTTACAACCGCATAGAGCCCACCAGCTTTTGGAAGGAGCTCGTAAAACGGCTAGAGCCGTACGATCGACAACCCTTTAGTCAGATGGAGGAGACATTCCGTCGGGCTGGAATGGACCGTCTAGCAAATGCTGTCTATTATGAGTGGAGGTGTGAGGAGTATGCTCGAATCCCGAAATGGAATGTCCTCGCTTTGATCAGTGATTGGGTTCAGAGATTGTTGGCTGGGTACGGGGTACGGCTCTATCGCCTCTCCGTGGTCATTCCTGTGATCCTTGTAGTTGGAGCATTTTTCTTTCACCATGAGGGAGCGGTTGAACCAAGGCTGGACACTCAACCGCCTCCTGTGGTGGAGCCTCAGGCTAACGCTGACGCCAGGCCATCCCTCACCTGGGGGGAGGCGTTTTGGGTCAGTTTAGACCTTTTTCTGCCAGTGAAGATCCCGGCTGGGGCAGAGTGGAAGCCCTCTTCTCAAATCATATGGGGGATAAGCTCTACAGGCTTTGCCACGTTGCTGACACTGGCTGGGTGGATTCTCGTCCCGGTAGTGGTGGCAAGCATATCTGGGATACTAAAGCGTTAAAATGGGCAGCGGTAAAATTTGTGTAATAAGGTGTCCTCTACCCTGATATGAGGATAAAAGCTGTAAATACATTACAAGCAAGCTTCAGATAGCGCCGCCGCTCTGTGTGGGACGGTCGGGCAGTCGGAGTCGCCGCCTGAACCAGCGCATGCACCCGACCCCGAAACCCCTGCCCGTAATTTTGAAGTCGGGTAGCTCGCCTAAGGTTTTGTCTGTTATTGAAAATCACTACCGCCGCAGTTTCGGGGCGGGTGATGCACAAACCGTTAGGCAGTAAAGATAAATTGTGCTTGACATATCAAATATGACATATATATAATATAGTATGTGGCGGATTGAGGAGCACCGAAGAATTGATAAGCAAGTCGCTTCAATCCCAAATGAGGTCCTCAAGCGTTACGAAAAATGGAAGGATATTGCTTTAATTTCAGGTCCTCCGGGTTTGGGACTGATCAGGGGGTTTCACGACGAAGCCTTGTCTGGCAGGTGGAAAGGTTACCGCTCCTCTCGACTTGGACTGCACTGGCGGGTGATCTACCGGGTTATTCCCGAAGAGCTGCTGTTTCAGGTTGCCTCGATAACCGCCCATGAATATCGGAGGTCATAAATGAATGAATATCGCCCTGCAAAGAAACGGATTACGGT
>JABXJY010000129.1 GCA_013375385.1 Desulfobacterales bacterium | reverse complement strand
TTTTCAGGCCTGTCTTGGAATGGATGAGATTGAACATGCCAGAGCCGGAGAGCGCTTCCAAGATCCCCTGTCTGCTAATATAGCCATCATGCTTAAACATTCGGATAATCTCATCTACATCCTTTTTTCCCACTCTCAAAACCACATCGATATCATGGGTAAACCGAGGGATTCCGTAATAGGAACTGGCTATGGAACCCGTTATGAAGTAATGGGTGCCCGCTTTTTCAAGTTTGCTGACCAGCAGCTTAAGAACCTCTAATTGCTCCATCCGTCATCCTCTGGCGGGCCCGTCTTTCTATTTCTTTTTCGTTTAGGTTGGGATTTAAAGACTTCTCGGACGCCTTTACCTGGGCAAAGGCAATATCCCACATTTCAAAGGCGATCTTGAGCCGCTCCTTTCCTGACATCCCCCTATAGATTTCAACTTGTTTTCCTGCCCCTTTTTCAGGCTTCATGAGAACCAAATCCTCCAAGACTCATTCCTTAGGGTTGTTTGAAGGGCAGAGATCCGCAGTTGAGCTGGATTCCCTACGACGACGTGGCCAATACCCTCAGAGAACCCGATGCAGGCCAATCTCTTTCTTTTATTATAACACAGACACCAACATAGTGCTATCCCTTCATATCTGGCATGATAATAGGGCCGACGATTATGATTGGTGGAAAAACGCTGACTTAAACAACGTGAGGGCAGATTGGGATGAGGGAATTGCGGCAGCCATGCTCATTAAATACTGAAACCCATAATGTACCGCTATATGTAAACATGCTAAACGTGATTTCTTCTGCTTTCAGTGAGATCCCACCAGGTCATTCGTCTGGAGTCCTTTCGGTATGAGCTACAATCAGATTTTCAACCCAGGAAACCACCGTTTCAGCTATTCTCACGGCTTCCTTGTACTCATCTTCGCTAACGGGTTCCATAGGACCTGGATATCGAGCTTCTACTGCATAATCAGACAACTCGGCTGCCTCTCGAATCTGTTCTTGCAAGCTAATTCCATTCTGCTCCAAAACAGTCAAAAGCTCGGCGATATCGTGAACAAATCGAAAAGGTATCTTATGAAAGAGTAGTAAGGCCTTGAGCGATTTTTCCACCGCCTGTTGCGCGTCAAAGCAAAGATCCTCCCAAAACACCTCTTCATGCTTCGGTTGCTTTGCACGAATCAGATTGCTCTTAGCACGTTTCAGCCAGCCATTCGGAGATCCAAGGTTGTTTCTTTCATCTTGCATATATTACTCTCCCTTGCTCGAGGGCTGGCTTGACTACCATGCCTATGTTATCCTTATAACGTTCGATATCTTCTTCGGTTACCACAACAATATCCACAGCGAATCCAACACCGATAAGGTTACGATAAATAGACCGAGCTGTTTTGCGTCGATGAACACCAGATGGCATTACGACAAGCACGTCCAGGTCGCTGTTTGGCCCCATTTCTCCACGCTCAGCGGATCCAAAAAAAATAATTTTACGTGGATGTGCTGTCTCAACAATCCTTCTTATAATTTCATTCAATATCTGATCGCTTACTGTATTTCTCATGCTTCAAGTCGTAAAATCGCTTCCCGATTTTATGTAACGCGGCTTCACCGCTCTAACATAAGTAAATTCCAATACAATTAAATTATATGGAAGAGACCAAGCCTGGCCTTAATGATCTTATGAATCATCCTAAACGCTTTACTGCTTTCAGTCAAACTTATTACACCTAGGCCTATTATTATCAGATAGGATTTTCGTTCAAAATGCTCATACATAAGGAATCTCAAAACTTCAAAAATCATAGTGCTAATCTGGATTGACCGTAAAGCCTTCTCGCTTGGCTGCCAGGGTGAGCCTCTCATCAAAACTCATTATCAGCATCTCATCTCCCTTTCCCATAAAAGCGCATCCAGCACTCAACAGGTATTTCCGTTAGATGATATCACCTGGTCCATCTCAATAAAACTCGATGAAACATGTCTTGTTCGGCGGAAGAATGATTCCCAGATCAGACGTCTCCTTTAGCGAGGAGCACTCATTGTTTGCAACTATGGATCTGGAAATCTACTTAAATATCTCGCCTGTCTCCATATACCACATTACCAGATCGAGATAGCTCATCGGTATCTGAACTGCTCTTGAGAATTCCATCATCGTTTTTTCTATTTCAAAGTACCTTCTCCTTGATAAGGAATCCGGAACTTCTCCTATTATCCCGAGGAATTGTAAACGTCTTACTATGTGCCTGTCGAGAATCGCAAGATTCTGATCAAAACCGATGTTTCTCAGGAAATGGCTCGCCTCCTTGTAACCTATACCCTTGACACTTTCTACCAGCCATTCTCTTGCCTCATGACTGTCATTGATCTGGCTGATTATGGATTTCATGGAGACCCTGCAATCGCCTAAGAATCTTCTTCTGGCCTCGACAATATACTGTGATTTCTTGTACATGAACCTTACTCTATTCAATTCTTTTACAATCTGACCGGCCTCTCCTGTAAATAAAACCCCCTTTCTCGTCATATCCACTACAGCAGCCCAGCAGGATCTCCCCCTTGATTGAGGAGTCAGTATGCAAAAGACAAGTTCCGCGAAGATCTCCTCTGTCGTCCCCCTCTTCCAAATCTCTTGAAATTCGTGTAATCTCAACCCAATCTCTTGTCTCTTAGAGTCATAAATAGCCTTAATCCCTTGGATTAGATGATTCTTTTCCATTGAAGAGTAGCTCATACCGTTACGTAGTGGATTTTGATGTTGAGTAAATAGCCTCTATTGATCTATAATTCTTAAAAATAAGGTAACTGTTCAGATAGCCACAAAGACACCAAGGCACTAAGGTTACAGAATTATTCTTGTTCAGATAAGGGGATGTAACTCATACCCGCCTGTTTCCGAGTTCCGGAATTCGAAAACTCCCCTGAGCGAGAGCGATGGCGGACAGGTCTATTCTTTGTGTCTTGGTGCCTTAGTGGCTGAATAATTAAGAAATTTATAGTGACAGGTTTTAAGATCAAATACAAAAGAAAATTTCCCAGTCACCGGCGAAGACAGCCCCCAGCACATGGTATTCCACGTATAAGACCAAGCGCCGACCGCAGGTTGGAAAGTGTCTTTTCACGGATCGGCGTACCTGAAAAAAAGCGTTTTCAACCGGACCCCTTCCAGCTTAAGGCCCTCTCTGCTATCAGGCGTGCCGATTGCCTGGTTTCAGCACCAACCGGAAGCGGCAAGACATGGATTGCAATGGAGGCCATAGAGGGCCTCCACAAGAATGGTGGAAGATCATGGTATGCATCTCCCCTCAAGGCCCTCACCAACTCCAAATACCTTGAGTTCGGAGCCCGCTTTGGAAAAGAAAATGTTGGCATATTAACCGGTGACCGGATAGAGAACCCAGGTGCCCCGATTATTGTAGGAACAACCGAGATCCTCAGGAATCAACTCTATGATGCCATGTATAAAGGAGAGGATCTAGGTGCGGATCTTGTTATTTTGGATGAAGCGCATTTCCTTGGAGACGAAGACAGGGGTGTTGTATGGGAGGAGATCATGATATATCTTCCCGTCCGGATTCCCCTCCTGTTGCTGTCTGCCACCATAAGGAACGCCTCTCAGATTGCTTCCTGGCTCCAACACTTGAGGGGGAAGAAATGCACTGTGATTGAAGAAAAGGGAAGACCTGTGCCTCTCTTTCCCCTCTTCTTCCACCCAACAGGAAGGCTGTCTCCCCTAATTGGCAAGAAAGGGCTCGATAGAAAGGTATTGGATTATCTCAACAACCCAAAAGCACCCATCATTGCTACAGGCAGAAGGCTTCCCCCCTTTGGTGAGATAATAGATGTCTTAAGGAAATATGATCTTCTTCCGGCCATATTCTTTCTAAAATCCAGGTCCAATTGTGATGAGGCACTAGACCTCTTCAAGGTGAATGGAAGGCATGACGAATATAGTAGAAAGACACTGAATAAGAGGATTGATGAACTGATAAATCCAAATCCTCACCTCGCTCGACACGATCAGGTATGGCACCTGAGAAACCTTGCTGTTGGATCTCACCACAGCGGTCAGCTACCATTGTGGAAACTGATGATAGAGGACTTGATGACGGGTGGTCTGCTTGATGCGGTATTCGCCACATCAACAGTGGCTGCGGGGGTAAACTTTCCTGCAAGGAGCATCATCTTTCTTAATTCGGACAGATACAACGGACATAGATTTGTCCCCCTGACAGCTACTGAACTTCACCAGATGACAGGCCGGGCAGGTAGAAGGGGAATGGATAATATCGGTTTTGCTATAGCAGTTCCCGGGCCTTTTATGGATACCCCCTTAATTGCAACTCTGTTGAAATTTCCACCTGAAGATATTGTGAGCCGGATAAGGATTGATTTTTCCATGGCCTTAAACCTTCTCTTATCCTATAACCCTGAACAGATCGAAGAGATCCTTTCCAGATCCTTTGCTAACTACGTGAATCTGGAAAACAGGGACAAGGGTGTTGAAGACATGCTTAGGGAGGCCGGTAGGAGCTTAATGGAATTCCTTCCTCACTCTCTGTGCGGCTCGCCGGAGTCTGTCATCAGTCTGTCAAGGAAGATGGTTACCGTAAGAAATGAGATTCGGAAGATCAAGGAGGACGAAAGGAGGCTTGAAACGACCCTTTCTAAAATCGCCAATCTTGTCCCTGGGAGACTATTTCTGGATTCAAAATCCCGCCTCTATTGCGTCATCAAAAGCCATACAAAGAGGGATAAGAATGGGGTCCTCGCCTGCCGCCTCAGGCATAGATCAGGAAGAAAAAAACTACCAAAGATGCGATTTTTTGCCCCAGAAAAAGTCTCAGCTATCCTGAATAGGGTGGTAAACATTGGGTCAATAGAAGACTCAATTGCTTTACAGGGCACCCTATCCAAGGTATTATTCAATGAGATACCTCCCCCCCTTGAAGGCCTGCCATTAGGGGAAGAGGAGGTCTCAAAAGTCAAACCCCTGAAAGATCGTGTCCGCTTCCTTGAACAGGAACGTGACCACCTCCTGTGCAAGAGATGTAGTCATATGGATATTTGTCATGGCAGGCACAATAGGGCCTTCAGGGCAGTCCTGAAAGTTTTTTCCAATTTGTGGGATGCAGCCAATGCTGTGAGGGAAAACCTTCGGGCTGATTTTGTACGGCATCTGAATTTTCTAAAGGCAGAAGGTTATGTGAGGGATGATGGTGGCCCGTCAGATGACGGGAAGTGGGCAGCTCAGCTCAGAATTGATCAACCTCTTATGATTGCTGAAGGCCTGAGATTAGGCCTCTTTCCGGAATCAAATCCAGCCTTGCTGGCTGGCCTTGTAGCAGCCTTTGTCTATGACAGGGAGATAGAGGTTGAATTCGACCAGTCAAAGGCCCCAAAGGAACTCATTGCTGCATTCAACAAGATGAAGAATGGGCTTTTTCCCCTTGTAGAGAGGAAGACGGTCCACGGATTTCCGGTAAGACCTATTCCGGTGTGGGCAGCGGCTACAATTCATGCCTGGGCAAAGGGGCTAGAATGGGAAAGGGTTCTAATGACAGCAGGTATGACCGAAGGTCATTTGGCCATGCTGGTTTCGAGAACCGCTGATAACTTGAGGCAGATTGCATCCCTCAGCAATGTTTATCCTGCTATCGCCAGGACATCGACCCAGGCCATCTCCCTGATCATGAGGGAGCCTGTTGTCTTTGATTAGGAATTGTGAACTAGATGATACCCATCAGGGATACAATACGTTCAAAAAACTACCCTGTTGTCAATATGGCGATTATTGGCCTGAATGTACTGTTTTTTATTGTAGAGCTATCACAGGGTGAAGGATTAAATCGGTTTATCCATACCTATGGTTTACTCCCTGCCAGGTATTCTATTCCGGCAATTTCCTCATATTTTACCCTTGGGCAGCAGCTCTTTTCTTTCATATCATTTATGTTCCTCCATGGGGGCTTCTTACATCTCCTCGGGAATATGTGGTCACTCTATATATTTGGCGATAATGTGGAGGATAGGCTCGGTCCTTTCAGGTATCTTCTCTTTTACCTTCTGTGCGGGTTTGCCTCTGGTGTCTCCCATCTTGTTATTAACTGGCACTCTCAGACACCGACTATTGGTGCCAGTGGTGCCATTGCAGGAGTAATGGGCGCCTACATGATGCTGTATCCTAAATCAAGGATATTGACCCTGATACCTATCTTCTTTTTCTTCCAGCTTATAGAAGTACCTGCTGTTTTCTTTCTTGCCATCTGGTTTATCTTCCAGTTCCTGAGTGCAGCTGCAGGACAGGGTGGTATTGCCTGGTGGGCCCATATTGGTGGGTTCATCTTTGGAATCATCTTCCTTAGATTATTCCTGTTATTCGATAAGTCTTTTTTGAGCAGAAGGCTCGGGCAAATAACAAAAAAAAGCAGATCTGCCAGGATCCAGGTGATAAGGCCTGTCAGCGTTGGCCAGGATCCGGACATGTACGGAAACATATCAGTAACCAGAAGGGAGGCCGCCTTTGGTGCCAGGAAGCTTGTCAACATCCCGGAAGGTTTCAAGAAAAGGCTATTTGTGCTAGTGATCCCCCCTGGCACCTCGGAGGGAAGCAAAATGAGGCTTTCCGGCCTGGGTAGAAAATTGGATGGAGGCAGAAGTGGTGACCTCTATCTTAAGGTACATATAGAGGATTGATTCTGTTTCTAACTGCCAAGGTGGCTCATAGAAGGCGCAATTTTTGGCTACCTGAAAGAGGGGCAGTCAATCGGGTAAAGAGGAAGATGAACCAGGTGGTTCAAACCCAGGATGCCTGTATCAATAAACGTTGAATTAGGCAGGTAGCAAGCTCTTATCAAAAATAGGAATAGTCGAGATAGTCCTGATATTGTTGCGGACTGATAAGCTCTTTATAGAGCATATCTTTCAGGATCCGCCTTAATTTCCTTTTGTGGCGTGTGGCAATGTATTTGTTTTGGAAAATTGAATGGTGATATTTTCTCGGAGATGGCAGCATCAATGCCAGGAATGCTCCCTCCGCTGCATTGACTTGGCTTTTTCTTGAAATAGTAAGTAGAGGCCCTGCCCACACCGAAGATGTCAGGGCCAAACTCGGCAATATTCAGATAGATTTCCAAAATCTGATTCTTAGAAAATCTATCTTCCATGCGTCGGGTAACAATAAGTTCCGTTAGCTTCCTGGTAAACGTCTTGGAGGAATTTAAAAAAACGTTTTTTGCGACTTGCTGGCTGATTGTACTGGCTCCATAAAAGAATTTACGTCGTTTGATGTTTTCCGCAAATGCGTTGATAAGGGCGTCATAATTAATTCCCTTGTGCTCAAAATAACTGGCATCTTCGCCCATCACCACGGCATAGAATAGATCCCGGCTAATCTCCTCCAAAGGACTCCACCGGTAGCTAGCTCGTTTGCCATTCAGTTTGCTGATCACCTGTCCCTGGGCAATTCCTTTAAACTCCTTAAATGTCATCGTTTCAAAATCAGGCATGGAACTGAAAAAACCATAAAGGAGAATCCCCATTATTCCGATAAACACCCACACCAGAAAGCCCGTCAATAAACAAACCGAACGAAAAAAACGATAGGGACTCAAGAGGACAAAGGCAACCCTCTCAAGAATGGATCGGAGTTTCTCTTT
>JABXJY010000128.1:260-7725 GCA_013375385.1 Desulfobacterales bacterium | reverse complement strand
ATTTCTTCTGAGAAGTGGAAATCTCTTTTAGTACTAATTTCAGCTTATTGGGAGGCTCAGTAGGTGTTGAACAAATTTGGGACAGAGGCCTAACATGAAGTAGTGAGAATCGCTAGAACTAAGAAACTGGGAAGATCAAGGTAAAAAAGTTTTCGGTACGGGTAAACCCCCTGTGTCTCATATTTGTATTTAGACATATAAATCAAAAAAGTCAAGCTCAGATTTCTGCGAGGAAAATGCTGGCCAGCACACGAATTACTGGATGGATAGCAAATGAATTCTGATTCCGCTCTGTTTCCAAGCATTATGAGAGAATCAATTTCCATGCCAGAAGCTTATTTGTTGCCATCTCCTTCAAAACAATTGGGAATGAAATGAATACTTTGATCCTGTAGTTCTCGGAAACGAATATTCTACTGGGGTTTTAGGGAATCATGTCGTGATTCGTCAATGAAAGGGTGTTGACTTAAAAGGGAGTTCTGATAGACAGGGAGACTATCGGAAAACCCTAAAACCATAGTCTTACAGCTTGTAAGTGGTGGATTTTGTATGGATGTTTCAACAAGAAGAAATATTTGGACTTTTTCGACAGTCTCAGGGAAAAGCATAAAGTGCACAGAAAACTTTGCGTCTGTGCACGATTTTCTGTGCGCCATGTTATGTTATAAATAGGTTTAACTTCTATGGGGCAGGATCAATTACCGGTTTGGTTTTTCACACAGCCGTTTATATATCAACTATATTGACGCGTTAGAGATAAGTGCTTGGGATAACAAATAGAACGGACCGCTGACATTTTCTAAAAAAGGACTTCCAGGAGTTCCGTGACTGATGAGACACCAGTGAGTTCCATATCTACCGTAGTTTTCAGCGTTTTTATGCTTTTTTTTGAGAGTAAGCATCGTGAAAAACCTAGTTTCACGGCCTCTTTCAGCCTGAGCTCAGTCTGGCTTACACCCCTGACCTCCCCTGAGAGCCCCACCTCACCGAAGGTAACGGTCTTTCTCGGGATCGGTTTATTAAGAAAACTTGAGGCCGTGGTAGAGATGATGCCAAGATCGATAGCAGGTTCGTCAATCTTGATCCCGCCAGCGACATTTACGAAGATGTCCTTATCAGAGAGTGCAACGCCTCCTCTCTTAGCCAGAACTGCAACAAGAACACTGACCCTGTTTGGGTCGACACCAATGGTGGTCCTCCGCGGCATGGCAAGAGAACTGGTGCAGACAAGGGCCTGCATTTCTACCAGCAACGGCCTGGTTCCCTCCATGCAGGAGATGACCACAGAGCCACTAACATCGCTGGCCCTCTCCTCAAAAAAAATCTTTGATGGATTGCCAACCTCCTCCAATCCCTTATCACTCATCTCAAATACCCCTATCTCGTTGGTGGGGCCGTATCTGTTCTTTACAGCCCTGAGGATCCTGTACATATGGGATCCGTCTCCTTCGAAATAGAGCACCGTATCCACCAGGTGCTCCAAGACCTTTGGGCCTGCTATTGCCCCGTCTTTTGTCACATGTCCGATCAAAAATATTGCTTTCCCGGAACCTTTTGCCAGGCTCATGAGCTTGCTCGTAACCTCTCTTACCTGCCCGATGGAGCCTGGAGCAGAACCCAGGGATTCAGTAAAGATTGTCTGGATCGAGTCGATAACGATAATCCGGGGAGCAAGTTCATCAAGCCTATCGATAACATCTTCTAAACAAGTTCCACTCAATAGGTAGAGCTCAGAGGAGTCTGCTGATATCCTCTGTGCCCTCATCTTTATCTGTTGAACCGACTCCTCACCTGAGATGTAGAGAGTTCTGAGGCCTTGCCGGGCAAGTCTCTGTACAACCTGCAAAATCAAAGTGGATTTACCAATCCCGGGGTCTCCCCCAATCAAAACAAGGGATCCCGGGACAACTCCTCCCCCAAGGGCCCTGTCAAACTCGCTCATCCCTGTCTTATCTCTAGCCTCTTTATCTATGGCAACCGTATCAATCCTTTGGGGCCTTGCTAAGGAAGGTTGCCTTTTTTCTCTATCTCGGTGGCCTCTTTCAGCCAATTCCTCTACCAATGAGTTCCATGCTCCACAATCAGGGCACCTGCCTAACCATTTTGGGGCCTTGTAACCACAATTCTGACATACAAATATGGTTTTCTGCCTGGCCAATTTAGTGTCCTCCGCCTATGCTTTGTTATCCGTTCACCGAAACACGATAGGGACTGGCGACGGTCAACGGATGCCAGTGAACGTTTAGTAAATATATTTCTATTTGAGTAAGGTCAGTAGTCAGTTGTGAGCGGTTGCCATGGACAACTGACAAGTATCAACGGACATTACCTATTCTCTTTCATCAGTCTTCATTAGTCAATGTAAAACACCTTCAAAAAAGAACTTCCTGGTTGACAAAGGGGGAGGTTAATATTAGGTTGCATAAGAAAATCAGGATAAAAGGGAGGAATGAAGGTGAGTGAAGTCTTGGAGGTGAACGACAGTAATTTTGAGGATGAAATAATCAAATCTGACTTACCTGCTATGGTTGATTTTTGGGCCCCGTGGTGTCAACCATGCCTTATTACCGGTCCCTGGGTAGAGGAACTTGCCCGGGATTATCAGGGGCGGTTTAAGGCAGCCAAGATGAATGTTGACAAGAATCCCATGACCCCTAGTCGCTATGGTATAAGGTCAATCCCTACAATACTCCTTTTCAAGGATGGGGCATTGGTGGATACGATCGTGGGGGCCGTAGGAAAGGCGAATATTGAAAAGGCCATGGTCAAGCTGATTCAATAGATTTACGGATGGTACAAAGAGGGGATAAGCTAAAGCGTGGTCTACAGAGTTAAAAGGTTTATTCTTATTCAGCTTGTGATTGTTTTATGTGCTGGTTGCTCATGGTTTGGAGGAAAGAAGCCCGAAAAATCGCCTGAAGAACTGATGAGTGGAGGTCTTTCAGCGTTCGATGACGGCGATTACACTGAGGCAGTGGAATCCTTTCAGAAACTAAAAGACAGGTACCCTTACAGTAAATTGGCTATTGGAGCGGAATTAAAATTGGCAGATGCCCTCTTTAAAAAGAAAGAGTTTGAGGAGGCCTTGGAGGCATATAGAGAATTTGAAACGCTTCACCCAAAGAACAAATCTATCCCCTATGCTATCTACCAGCAAGGCATGTGTTACTTCCTCAGGATGAATAGCATTGACCGGGATCAAACCAGTACAAGAAAGGCCTTAGGAGAGTTTGAAAGGCTCAGGAGAGAATTCCCGACTGATCCATTTTCTCTACAGGCCCAGAGAAAAATCAGAGAATGTCTTATTAACCTGGCGGAATATGAATTCTACGTTGGTCATTTCTATTTCCAGGCCGGTCACTATCTGGCAGCACTGAGGCGTTTTGAGTATCTTATCACCCATTACCCTGATCTCGGCCAATATGGGAAAACACTTATCTATATAGCCAAGTGTAAAGAAAAACTGGCTGAACAAGAGACACCCCACTAGATCTCCATTAATCCCTGTTATTTTCCAAAATAAAAGGCTCAATGAACCTATCGATTTTCCTGGTAGGCTCAGATCCTGTAAGGAAAACCAATTATTTCTTCGCTTCAAGGCTTCCGCAGTGACCCTATCGGGTTCGCAGGTGGGGAATACTTGCCCCTTCCCCGCTCTAAAGGCGGGGCTTTCCCCTTCCTGCTCACCTCGATGGGTGCCCCACTGCTCCCAGCCGATTTTCGCTCAGAAACAATGGGTTTTCCTCAAAACTAAGGAGACTCCAGTATTAATAGCAGTTGATTATTCATGTCATTTGTGACATATATTATCCATGCGGTCATTTTTCAAGGTAAAGAGAGCTGAGGATATCTTTGAATCACTGAGAGATATCGAGCCGTTGGGGACTGAATCCGTCCACATAACAGGTGCCCTCGACAGGATCCTGGCTCGAGATATCGTATCGGGAGAAGATCTGCCGGGATTTCAAAGATGCACTGTGGATGGGTATGCCCTCGCTGCTAAGGATACCTTTGGTGCCAGCGAGAATCTGCCAACTCCTTTTACCGTTGTCGGGGAAGTCAGGATGGGCGAGATACCAGATTTTGGGCTGAGGAGGGGCGAATGTGCCCAGATACCAACAGGGGGTATGCTGCCAGAAGGTGCTGATGCAGTTGTCATGATAGAATATTCCCAGATGGTAGAGGATGGGGTGGTGGAGATCAGCAGGCCTGTTTCCCCCCTGGAAAATGTGATCCAACCGGATGATGACGTTAAGAGAGGGCAGGTAGTTCTGCACAAAGGAACCCCGGTGCGGCCACAGGATCTTGGTATTTTTGCCGGCCTGGGCATTGGCCACGTCGATGTATTCACTAAACCAAGGGCAGCCATCATATCGACGGGCGAAGAGATAGTGGATATTGGTCAAAAACCAAAAGCGGGACAGATAAGGGACATAAACAGTTACACCCTTGGGGGCCTCTGCATCAAATCAGGGGCAGAACCTATCTATCTGGGCATAACCAGGGATAGGTTTGAGGATTTGAGGGTACTCGTTGGGAAAGGAATATCTCAGGCAGACGTTGTCTTGCTTTCGGGCGGGAGCTCTGTTGGTGAAAAGGATTTCGCCTTGGACGCCTTTCTCTCCCTGGAGGAGGTAGAGATAGTGGCCCATGGGGTATCCATCAGTCCCGGTAAACCGACTATCATAGCAAGAAAAGGAAACAAGACACTGTGGGGGCTTCCAGGGCATCCTGTGTCTGCCATGATTATCTTTGATGTTTTTATAAGATATCTTCTTGGCAGGCTCTCAGGACTCTCAAACCCTCCTGAATATAGCAGTCATGCTCTAGAGGCAGAGCTCGACAGGAATGTAGAGTCGGCAAGTGGACGGGAGGATTATATAAGGGTAAAACTTGCCCATAGAGAGGACAGGTGGCTGGCCACACCTATTCTGGGAAAAAGTGGACTCATATCCACCATGGTAGAGGCAGATGGCATTATCAGGATTGATATGAATACAGAGGGGCTTTACCGGGGAGAAAAGGTCAAGGTGAGGTTGTTTTAAGGATAATGCAAAGGCAAAAGATATATCTGAGAATGAAGGATCCCAAAGAGGCACGTGAGATCCTCTTTAGGGGGTTTAGCCCTGAGCCAATAGTAGAGGCAGAAGAGATTCCAGTGCATGAGTCTCCCGGGAGGATGACTGCAGAGCCTGTCTTTGCAAAGGTTTCATCACCTTCTTATCATTCTGCGGCAATGGATGGGATAGCGGTCCTGGCAGAAGATACCTACGGAGCTACAGAGAGGAATCCCAGGAGATTGAGAATAGGGCGAGAGGCTATCTGGATAAATACCGGGCAGGTAATGCCGGAGGAAAAGAATGCCGTTATTATGGCTGAGAAGCTCAACCAGATCGATGATGAGACAATCGAAATCCTTTCATCCGCATTCCCTTGGCAGAATGTCAGGAAGGTCGGAGAGGATTTTGTTGCCACAGAGTTGCTTTTCCCCCAAAACCACCGGATACGAGCGTTTGACCTCGGAACCCTGATAGGGGGTGGAGCTTTTCGCCTCAAGGTTAGAAGAAGACCCAGGGTACTTATAATCCCGACCGGCAGCGAGCTGGTACATTTCACCACCCTTTCAGATCCTTTTCATCTAAAAGCGGGTGAGGTTATTGAGAGCAATTCCTCTGTTCTTTCCAGCCTTATCAGGGAATGTGGGGCTGATCCTATTGTGGAGGATATCGTTGAAGATAAGAGCGATAAGATTATGGAGGCCCTTGTCAGGGCAGTGGAGTCTGGAGCTGATCTGGTCATGATCATTGCTGGCTCATCTGCCGGGAGGAAAGACTATACTGCCCAGGTGATTGAGGATATCGGAGAACTCCTGGTTCACGGTGTCACCATAATGCCCGGAAAGCCTACCATTATTGGCAGCGTGAAAGGGAAACCTGTTATGGGTATCCCGGGATATCCAGTTTCTGCCTACATCGCCTTTAACGAGGTTGTGAGGCCTTTCCTCTACCGGCTACAGGGCTCAGTCATGCCAGAAAAACAACTGGTAAGGGTAGCTGTATCCAGGGATATCCCTTCAAAACTTGGAGCAGAAGAGTTTATCAGGGTTACGATGGGCAGGGTGGGGGAGAGGGTAGTGGCCATACCTCTTCCCAGGGGGGCTGGATCAGTTACAACCCTGAGCAAGGCAGAAGGCATCATCAGGATTCCCTCTTTCAGTGAAGGTATCGTGGCAGACGAGGAGACAGATGCCGAACTCCTGGTAGATCCCGAAGACCTTGCTAACACCATCGTTATCATTGGAAGCCATGATATTACCCTGGATATCCTGCGTGATGAGATCAGGAAAGAAGGACGTGGCATAAGGGTTGCCTCTGGAAATGTAGGAAGCCTTGGAGGATTGCTGGCCCTTAAAAAGGGGACAGCCCACATGGCTGGTTCCCATCTCTTAGACACCGGGACAGGTGAATACAATGTCTCCTTTATCCAGAAATATCTGAAGGGGGTACCGGTCCAGGTGTTCAATTTGGCAACGAGGGAACAGGGCCTGATCATTCAAAAGGGAAACTCAAAAGGGATAAAGGGGATAGGAGACCTTACGAGAGATGACGTTACCTTTGTTAACAGGCAGCCAGGATCAGGCACCAGGATCCTTCTTGACTATAAGTTGGAGGAGATGAGGATGGATCCGTCCCATATAAATGGCTACGAGAACGAGGAGTACACCCATATGAATGTTGCGGTTGCCATCCTAAATGGGGTGGCAGATGTTGGGTTGGGAATTATGGCGGCAGCCAGGGCCCTCGATCTGGATTTTATTCCTGTTGTTAGAGAGCAATACGACCTGGTAGTTCCATCCTCCTTTGTGGATGATCCCAAGATAACGCTACTCCTAGATGTTCTCAGATCAGAGGAGTTCAGGAAAAGGGTGAAGGGCTTGGGCGGCTACGACCCAGCAAAGAGCGGAAGTCTGTGGAAGGTGATCTGACTTTTTGGAGGCGGCAATGCTTGATTTGAGATTGAAATCAAGACAATGGCTGGAGGACAGTCATGGTAACATCATCATGGGAGAGGGTCGGCAGAGGATTCTGGAGTTGATCGACCGAACAGGTTCAATAAATCAGGCTGCCAAGCTGATGGGAATGTCCTATCGGGGGGTATGGGGAAAGATCAGGGCCACAGAGGAGCATGTGAATAAAAAGATCGTGCTGACGGAAAAGAGACATGGATCACGGTTAACAGAGGATGGAAAAAGACTTTTGGCGGACTATGCCCGGCTCAAAGATGAGTGCCAAAGGGCTGATGAGAGGATCTTCAGGAATATATTTAAGATTGAGGGATTTTGAATTTAGGGATTCAGGGATTGGGAGATTTTGGATTGCCGATTTTGGATTTTGGATTGGAAGATTAACAAATGACAAGTGATTAATGACTAATGACAAATGACTAATGACAAAAACTCAGATCG
>JABXJY010000128.1:0-250 GCA_013375385.1 Desulfobacterales bacterium | reverse complement strand
ACTCAGGGAGGTTCTAAGGTGAAGGCGGTTGGCATAGTTGGTTATAAGAAAAGCGGGAAGACCGCTTTAGTTATTAGATTATCTCAGGAACTGGCAAAGATGGGTCACAGGGTTGCTATTCTTAAGCATGTTTCCGGCGGTATTGATTTTCCTGACACTGACACATCAAGATTCAGATCACATGTACCTTTTGTTGCTGCCATTTCCTCAAGGGAATCAGAGATAATCTTGAAAGGAAAGAAAAGGATAG
>JABXJY010000402.1 GCA_013375385.1 Desulfobacterales bacterium | reverse complement strand
GATTTTTTGAAATAGGCCGGCTATTGTCAGGGCTTTCGCTTGCGGAAGCCGGGAGCCGGTCCGTTCCTCCCTCGTGTCGATCAGAAGGCTCACCGATGGGTTTTCAATGAGGTTCTTGTACTTTTTCGTCCCTTTATGGGTGACCATATAGATTTCTCGGCACTCATCATCGGTGGCATAGGCCATAAGGGAGCAATGGGGACTGCCACCCGAGACCGTTGCCAGGACGCAGAGATCCTTTTGCTTGGCCAGTGCCTTCATTTCTTCGAGCATGCTTCATTTCCCCCACAAATCCATTGAATCCATATCCCCTCTCCAGTAGTTTTTACTACCACATTCACCGTGCCATGGGAAATGAATTTGGGGCAGTTCACCATTTTTTGAGAGCTCCCGACCTGTCTGCGGAAACAGGGGGTTTTCATCCGCCCGGTTTTTTTCATTGCCGGGGCTATCGGCAATTGATATATTCTTTTCATTTTCTTTGGGAAGCAAGGATCGAGGGATTATGGAGGACAGGATAAGACTAGGAATCAGTACCTGCTTGCTCGGACGGAAGGTTCGATATGACGGCGGGCACAGATTGGACCGGTTTTTGACAGATACCCTTGGACAGTATGTGGAATACGTCCCTGTCTGTCCTGAGGTTGAATGTGGGTTTGGTATTCCACGGGAGGCCTTCCGCCTGGTGGGTAATCCTGAATCACCACGTCTTGTGACATCCCGTACCCACCAGGATTATACGGAACGGATGATGCAGTGGGCCAAGAGGCGCGTGATTGAGCTGGAAAGAGAAGAGCTCTGCGGGTTCATTTTCAAAGGCAATTCCCCCAGCAGTGGCATGGAAAGGGTAAAGGTCTACGGCGAAAAAGGAATGCCCGTGAAGAAAGGGCGGGGAATCTTTGCACACATATTCATGGAACACTTTCCGCTTATCCCTGTCGAAGATGAAGGCCGCCTGCATGATCCGAGATTAAGGGAGAACTTCGTCGAGCGAATCTTTGCCTTAAGGCGTTGGCGCGAGGCCCTTTCAAAAAAGGGGACTATGGCGGATCTGGTGGAGTTTCACACCCAACATAAGCTTCTGATCCTCTCCCACAGCGAGAAGCATCACAGAACCATGGGGAAACTGGTGGCAGCTGGAAAAGAGATGCCCATCAAAGAGCTGTATGCGAGATATGAAGCCCTGCTGATGGAGGCCTTGAGGCTGAAGACCACCCCTAAAAAGAACAGCAATGTCCTCATGCACATGATGGGGTATTTCAAGAAGCAGCTGACCTCAGATGAAAAGGAAGAACTGCTTGAGATCATCCACCAGTATCGTGATGGCTACATCCCCCTCATTGTCCCGACCACCCTGATCAACCACTATGTGCGGAAATATAGCCAGCCCTATCTGAGCAGACAAACCTACCTGCAACCCCACCCTATCGAGCTCCAGCTGCGAAACCACGTGTAAAACCGCATCTGCCGGTGATGTGCACATGATCAAACATTGTTAAATGGGTACCCCCATCCCCAAGCCCACCATTCTCTCCTGCGAGGTCTGGCCCAATCGGTCCGTGAGAGTTCAGGAGGTAGTCTAAAATAGCAAACCTGATCTCACAGATCCCCCTGTGGAGGTTTTGACCTCATCTGATAGGCAATAGGATTCAGTCAACGAGAAACAAGCAAAAACTGGTTGAAGTTTTGATAGCGCTGGCGTACCATAATCTTTAGAAAAGCTCGCACAGAGGAGGATAGAGATGGACCTTGCTGAATACTTTGAAAA
>JABXJY010000401.1 GCA_013375385.1 Desulfobacterales bacterium | reverse complement strand
ATTTTCTGAGACTGATGGAGGCAGGAGTGCGTGCCAAGAATGCCTGATCCATGATGATTGGTTTCGGAACTCTGCTCAGAATGCTCAAAAGGCTCCTCGGGAAGCCCCTTGAAAATACAGGAGCCTTGCCGACCCGTTACTACTTGCACGAGGTTCTGAAATCACTCGATCAAGACAATATTGGGGAAGCGGTCAAACTCCTGAGAATGTCGAAGGGAGCCCTGATCGATAAATCAAGATGGGAAATGGTTCGCCAGCAGATCATTTTTCGATGTCGTGTCTTGAGAGACAGGCACCGCAAACGTATCTGCTTCCTCGAGAAAAAGATCAAGGAGCACAAAAAACACGGCAAACTCCCTTGGCGGTGGTTCCAGAAAAGGCCAGTCGAAAAACTCGCACAGTATGAAAAAACCCTCGCGTTAGAGAAACAGGCCCAAGACCTGCTCGAAAAATACGAAGGTGAATTGAAAAATATAGTGAGAGAGTAACATCTCCTGTATATCTCTCCCCTGGCAACAAGAGAGGTTCATTGGTTCCACTCTTTGAGAGTCACTTTATTTCCTTTGAAGCCGACTGAAACCTGCACGGGCCAGATCAAATAATCTAGCCTCATTCTCCATGGAAAATAGTCCAATCGCAAATGCCCACTTTTTGCGTCACTTCCTGTGTAAGACTGCGTCTTGAAATATGTACGGTTGCAATGGTTGAGATCCGATAATACCAACCTTCTATGGAGATTTTTTTGCCGGAAAGGTTTCAAAACAATATCGAACTTTAGACTACTCTATGACCTGTTAAGTTTTTCTCCTCCTTTCATGTGCTCTTATTGTTGACACACAATCGTAATTTCCTTATACTCCTTCCCAGAAAAAGCAATCAACATCAACAGGCCCAAAATGGGCAATTTAGGTCTTGGCACGAGTGAGGCCTAAGTGCCGTGCTTGTGGACTAATATGGGATTCATAAGAATCTGTAAATCAAAATTGATACTTCTTTTCGTAGTATTTATCCTGCTATCTGTTTCAGTTGGACCTGCCCATGCTGACAGGCGATATGTCTCGGACATGCTCATTATTACCCTCCGCGAAGGCCAGGGCAGTGAGTACGAGGCAATAAGAACCCTGAAAACAGGTACTCCTATCGAGGTGCTTGAAGAAAGCGGGCGTTACCTCAGGGTGCGGACGGAGGAAGGTGAAGAGGGATGGGTGGCTAAGCAGTATATAAGCTCTGAGCTACCCAAAGCCCTAATCATAGCAGGATTGAAGCAGGAGACGAACCGGTTAGGGACAAGGATTGAAGAACTCGAAAAAAGGCAAACGCTGCTATTGGGTCAACTCAAGGACGCTGAGCGAAGTCATGACGCAAAAGTGAAGGGGCTCGAAAAAAGTGCCACCAATTACAGGGAAAAAGTCTCCCACATGACTATGGAATTGAAGCAGATTACCGAGAAGTACAATATTCTCCTCAATCAATCAAAAAAGGTGGTTGAGCTAATCAGCGAACATGACAGGCTTCAGGCGGAAAACGCTAAGCTGGATACGGAGATGGAAGACCTAAAGCAGGAGAATGCGCGCCTCAGGAGCACAAGAATGCTCCGATGGTTCCTCGCTGGGGCCGGCGTATTCTTTATAGGATTGATCGCCGGAAAAGCCTCGAGAAGGAAGAAATATTATTAGATGTAGAGCCGCGCTGAAAGGGAAGCCTTCCTAACTACCTTATACGATTCCCCCACTATCTCCTTTCGTTGAATGCTGATTGAAATCTACAAGT
>JABXJY010000012.1 GCA_013375385.1 Desulfobacterales bacterium | reverse complement strand
CTAATAGTTGAAGCAGCGTTGGGCATAGTGGTGGTTAATAGTGCTGACATTCCCAAGATATTGTAGTCACCATCCTTCACCGCTTTGCAAAACTGTTCAGGAGAAATATCTACACCTAGATCCGTTACTTTCCATCCGTTGCCTCTGAGCATCATAGTGACTATTCTTTTGCCTATATCATGCACGTCGCCCTCAACAGTTCCGATCAAAAACCTCCCAGGTTTAAATGATTCTTCTATCCGAAATGAAGGTTCGAGTTGCTCTATTGCCGCTTCCATAGCCTTTCCGGAGACTATCAATTCAGGCAAGTAGCATTCCCCCTGACCAAATAACTCGCCGATTTCCCTTATCCCGGGAACAAGACTTCTTTGTAAAATATCATGTGCTGATATTTCTTCTTTTATAGCGGCCTTTGTCAGCTCTACAGTTTTTTTAGCATCGCCTTCAATAATCGCTTTTCTTAAGTTCAAGAGATTTATTACATTCATTTACATGTCTCCAGCCCTGTTAAATATGAGGAGGGATTTAGATGGAGGAGTTTGCCCTGATTTGGCCACAATACACCAAACTCCCGACAATTTCAATCGTTGCAAAGACCTGCCTCTCCGGCCCTGACGTCATCTATGAGTTCCCATGCAACTGAATAAGCAAAACCGCCATATGTTGTGACGTGTTTTTCCTTGACACAGAAGCCCCTTTCCCCCTATACTCCCCCGTCAAAACCAGCTTTCCCTGCGCGAGGTCTGACCCAGACGAGCGGTCAATGAGGGCCCTGTGGGCGGCAACAGCTCGGGCCCTAACCACGGAGACACCGATAACAAACTCAATCCCTGGATACAGCCGGTGGACAGAATACTGAGAGCTAGGCGCTGCAGCACCGTGATGGCGCCACCGATTGTCGAGTTGAAAAGGCGGCTGTTCGGGTCCGAGGACATTCCGAAGGATTGCCTCAACCTGAACCAGGCGGTGCCGGCTTATCCCCCACCCAACGTAGTTCTGGTGACGGCGAAGGAGGCAGCGGAGAGTCCGTCAGGGGCGCAATATACCCAAGATGCCGGTCTGCCCGAGTTGCGAGAGGCGATTGCCCGTTACCATAGTGAGCGACATGCGGCACAGCTTACCGCCGATGAGGTTCTCGTCACGGCGGGCGCGAACCTTGGATTCTCAATGCTTGCTCTGGCGTTGACTGCCCCGCAGCTGCCCGTGCATGTCTTGACTCCCTATTACTTTAATCACGGCATGGCAATCGAGCTTTGTGGCGGGCGCGTATCGGAATGGCGTCTTCCGGCTCATACCTCGCTGCGCGAGGCTCTGGATGCAGGGCGATTCCGTGCTCGAAAGGGCGATATGGTGGTTGTGGTGAACCCGAGCAATCCGTCCGGCCGCTGTTTTCCAAAAGAGGACATCGAATCCGTGCTTGCTCACACAAAGCAATGGGGAGCCTTCCTGATTGTTGATGAGACGTATCTGGAATTCTTTCCTCTGACAATGCATCCAGTGTCGGTCATGAGCCTACCTGGCTGGCACGAAAATGCGGCAGTTGTCAGCACGTTTTCAAAGTCGCTGGCCATCACTGGGTACCGCGTTGGCTACGTGTGTGCGTCGGCCAAACTGCTTGAACAGATTTTGAAGATCCAAGACGCGTTCATTATCTGTGCGCCTCGCGTTGGACAGCAGGCGGCTCTCGCCGGTCTGTGCTGGGAGGGGCTCGCGGAATGGTTAGACATGCGCCGAGGGGAAATGGAGTCCCGTGTGCGCGTGTTCCAGGAGGCGATTACTGCCTCCGGATGTGTGTTTGAAGTGGAATCGGCTGGCGCGTTTTTCGCGTACCTGCGTCATCCTTTTGATGTTGATGCCTGGGAGGTGGCGGCAAAGCTTGCACGGGATGCGGGCGTCTTGGTCCTGCCGGGATCGTGTTGCGGATCCACGGAATGGCGTTATATCCGGGTTGCCGTGGGAAATGCGGATGAGGAGACGCTGGCGCTCGCGGCGGATCGGATGAGGGAATTCTGCCTGTCGGTCTAGCTCTTTTAGGCCAGAGCAATCTGCGAGAAGCATTTCAGAAATTGACAGAGGTTTGGAGTTGTGATCTTTAGTAAATAGTCTGGGCTGTGACCCCGTTGATTTCGTATGAGAAGGGAGTTGAAATGAGGGAGTAGTTGATGGACCTTTAGTTTATGTTAAGAAGTTTAAGGTGGGTTGGAACTTGTCCACTATGAGCCTATCAATCCGAATCTTTAGCTGATGCCCTTAAATCAAGTGACAGCTGCGCGTTTTCAACTTCTTTTTTTCCCTTTTCACAAGCTGCGTTTAGCCTCCTCAGGTTTTTCGAATCGTCTTTTTCTTTGTGAAACCATTTTGCTTTTTCTTCCAAGAACTCTATTATGGCACTGTTATAAACGGAGTCTATCTCTTTTAAAGTTGGCTTTCTATCCAGATCATTCATGTAACAGCGAATGATTCTTTTAATAGCCAGCTTCAATTCTACTATGCTGAAGCTCTTTAATTTCTCTTTAGACACTTGGTTGGCTTTTAGAGAACTTGTCTCTCGTTCTATCTCCGAACCAGAGTCCAATCACTCCTTGCATTAAACTTCCCCCTATATACAAGCGGAAAGCCTATCGTAATTCTACTTACATAAGCTAGATTTAATTATATGATAGAAATAGCATTGTCAAGAAAAAACTCACAAGATATGGTAGCTTTTGCTTTTTCATTACAATATGTAGTACATTCAAGAAATAAGAAAGAAGGGGAGACCCCGTCTGGGGCATCCCCTCTTAGACCTCTAGAGGTTTGAGTAGATCTATGAGGAACTGTTTGAGATCGGGTACCGAAACAGGCCTCTATTCCTAAAATGTCAACCAAGTAGCAATGACTGGCAAAAGGGAGTAAGTGATTTGAGTGAGGCTGTTTCGCTAAAACACTGGAGTCTAGTGAAACGACAGAAAGCAGCTGTTTCTATATGCAGGCCTTGAGTATGATGCAAAGGAGTATGCGGTTGCCACGAAGACTACTATGGTTGGAAAGGCGGATATTGTTCAGATAACCCTTTCCAGGAGTGGCAATAACATCTTGTGATAGATATCATCCCACATGTAATTCCGAACAACATGCCGGAACATCCTGTGGCAGTTGAGTTTACCTATAAAGGTGAGGATCTTGTCTGCAATTTGAGCAGGGGGGTCTTTTAAAGAGAAATACTGGACATTTCCCTTGCCAACCTCCCTGAAAGGAGGAATATCAGAGCAGGCAATAGGCAGCTTCAACACGCCTGCTTCCAAAAGAGGTATACCAAATCCTTCCTGAAGGCTGGGCAAAAATAACAAATCGGCAATCAGGTAAAAGTCCCTCACCATAATCGTCTCCCCTGATAGATCGTTGCCGCCTTCAGAGAAATACTCTGCTACAATCAGGATGTCTCTTTCAACGTGCAATTGTTCGCTCAGTTTTCTTAATGTACGGTGATAGTCAATTGAATCTTTTTCATGAGGATCGTATGCGCCTGTCAGCAGCAGCCGGGCATGCAAACCCTTTTCCTGCAATGCCTTTATCACCCGGATAGAAAGCTCAATATTCTTCCGGGGATGCAACCTACAGGGCTGCACCATCAGAAGATCAGCTTCGAGAAGGTGTTCAGCCCTAATCATCCTTTTAGTGTTGGGATCCAGATTGAAGAAGGAGATGGCATCGATTCCATCCGGAATGACTTCAATCCCCTTTTCTAGGCCATACATATCTTGAAACTGACCGCTCCTTTCTTCTGAAATGGTAATATAGTAAATGTTGGGATTGTACTTTTTCAAGATATTCCAATGCTCTCTTCTTAAATCAATGGGAAGCGGGGTATAAAAATAAGGAGAATCGTGGTTCCAGCCTACCACCTTTATAGTTCCCTTATTTGCCAGCCTATGAAGGGCAAGGGTTAGGGGAAGATTATAGGGCATGGTAAGAACATTGTGAGCAATGAGCACGTCAAAGGGTTCTAAAACCCGGCCAAGGTAGTTACAGATCTCTTCGGAGCAAGATTCCAATTCATGGAATCTTTCCACTAGATTCTTGTGGATCTGGAGGATTCTGGGGTTATGAGAGCTCAGCAAGGAATTGATTTCTATATCGTATTCATCAGTAAATAGTCCTCCATCACCTGCAAAGATTTTTGCCATATGGTTATAGCGGGCAAAAAGGGCGGCATGTTGCCCGATGATCTCTTCAACACCACCAACGATTGGAGGGCAAGAATAGTGAAGCAGGGCAATTTTGAATTGTTTCATGTAAGGTTTTTATCCAAATGTGCGGATAACATGCATCAGTTTTTCTTCTAAGACCTCATAGGAAAAGTATCTTTCACCTATTTCATAATTGTGCTCAACCATGGCATCCAGTCTGCTCTTATCTTTTAATACCCTGTTAATTTCTGTGATAGCCCTGGAAGAGACAAAGCCATCCATAACAATTACGTCAAACCCGACTGGCTCTATGTCTGCAATGTAGATGGAGTATCGATTCACGACTATCGGTTTTTGGTAATAGATTGCCTCAAGAAAGGCATTCCCAAAGCCCTCATGTCCACTCGGGTAGGTAACAAAGTCGGCGCTCTGGTAGATATCGGCAATACTATAGAGTTTGTCCCCCGTTTCACTTATGCCTCTTTGGGATGATATCAGATGATCGATATGTACAATCTCTACTCCCATATTCCGGCTATAATCCCCAACCCGCACGCAGTAATCGTCGCCTTCATCGTCCACTGCATGGGAGATAACCAGCACTGGATTGGCTAGGTTCATATTTCTCACAATTTCGATAGAACGCTCAATCCACTTGCGGGGTACAACCCTTGTGGGTTGTAAGATAAAGAGGTCATCCTTTTCTAATCCAATCCTTTCCCGCAGATCGCTGCAATAATCATCGAGCGGTGGGGGCTCAGCAGCAAAATCCAAAACATTAGGGACGACGATATTTGAGATGCCCCTCCTGAAACTCAACTGCTCAGATGCCAGAGAGTTTATCACCACATGCTGAATAGAGGGCAGGTCAGGGGGGAAGGCCATACTGAGATAATCCCCGCAGGAGTTTATCAGAAATCGCTCCCTTTCCCAGCTGAAGTCGTGGTGATGGCCAATGGTTGGAATGCCAGTTTCAGCAATAAATTCGGTAATTGCAAGACCCAGGGGGATGTTCATCGGTATAGCCAGGGCATTTTCAGGAATAATGAGATCTACATCATGCTTTTTAACAAAATGATACAGAGCCCCCTTCAACTTATCCTTGATTTCTTGAATAGTCTCTGATGTCTGTCTTGTTCGAGTCCTTTTGCCAAACAAATCCCTTTCGACTTCTTGGATTAAGGGATGTTCAAAGTGGGCTTCTTTCACCAGAAAAGATCTCTTCCGGGGCCTGTCCAAACTTCCGGCAAAATAGAAGCAATTGTACCTGTTTCTTCCAAGGACATCCGCCCACTTTCGAATCTCCAGAGAAACACCATCTGTTCCGGCAATCCTTGTGGAGATGAAACCTATGTTTTTAATGTGATGGGGGGGATATCTGAGTGCGACCATATTATTATATATATCAAAAGTGATCTGCCCAGTCAAACTAAAGTGGGATATGAAAGGCCTCTGAGAGGCGCCAGCACTGTCCTTGACTCAACAACACAAAAAGCGCCTTCTGTTGTGGGCATACGTACAGAATGGCCTGGTGCAAGCATGTGCCGTACTGTAAGATGAGTCTTGCCGAGAGCGGCCGAAAGCCGCGGGCTCTTTGGAGCAGCAATTTCAGCACACAGGCTGGGTATAACCCCACTAATTCTGTTCGCAACAGGTTCACCAGCGGTTTTGCCTGTAGATTGCATAAAAAGGTGCAAGCAGGAGGAAAAAAAGTGTATACTGACATTATGTTCAATGAGATAGGGGAAAGACATGTTTGCTGCGGGCCTTAGGGGAAATGTGAAGAAGGGAGAGAACGAACACTACGAGGTAACGAGGTAGGGGTATGAATGCAAAGAGATGTAGACTGCTCTTGGCATGCACCGCGACGTTAACCGCCCTTGTGGTGGCAGGTTGTGCCCCGGTGATTTCTCGAGAGGTGTTGAAGGAAGTTGACCAAAGCGTCCGTTTTGAAGAGTTATTGAAAAACCCACAGGCCTATCGAGGGAGGACCGTGCTTCTGGGAGGTGACATCATTGAGACCCAGAACTTACCTGAGAAGACGCTGATTGTTGTCCTTCAGCGTTCGCTCGGCTTTAGAAAGAAGCCGGCCGCGGATGGTGGGTCAAAGGGAAGATTTATCGTTTCTGTACCCGGTTTCCTGGATCCGGCCATCTTCCGTCCCAGGAGGAGGGTTACTGTAGTGGGTTCGGTGTCGGGAAGAGAGGTGCGTCCATTGGGTGAGATAGAGTATACCTATCCCATCATCACCAAAAGAGAGCTCTATATCTGGCCTCCGGAGGGATCCCCTGCGGCACAACCCAGGCTTCGTTTTGGTGTAGGCATAGGAGTAGGCTTATGAAGGCCAAGGGAGAGATGATAATAAGGATCCTGCTCGTCACTACATTGGCTGCCGTCTGTTTGTCCGGCTGCGCCCATGTCATCTCAAAAGATGTCCTGCAACAGGTAAACACGGAGATTACCTTTGGTGAATTGCGGAAGGCCCCCCAGGCTCATCAGGGAGAGATGGTCCTTTTTGGAGGGGTTGTCGTCAAGACCGTGAACAGAAGAGATGGGACGCTCCTGGAAGTCTATCAGACCGAGATAGACAGTAGGGGCAGACCCATAAAGCTGGATATATCCGGGGGGCGTTTCTTGGCTCACTACAGGGGGCTTCTAGAAAGCGAGATCTACAGCAAGGGGCGAAAGGTGACGATCGCCGGGATTGTCCAGGGTGAGCAGGTCATGAGATTAGGTAAGATCGATTACCACTACCCTTTTCTCATAATCAAGGATATTCACCTCTGGAGCAAAGAACAGCCGCGTAGGTATGAGCCGTACCCCTGGGGTCTTTGGGATCCCTGGTGGCGGAGCCCATGGTACCCTTAGCATCCAGCGTATCCCTGTTACGATCCATACTGGCGCTACCGGTGTTACGAGCACTAAACCATCATACGTGAAAGAGCGCCAGGTCTGCCCTTGACCCACCTTAAGGCCCACTCAGGTTTCTTTCTACACTTCTGACTCTCATTACATGAGCCCATGTCTCGAGATTGAATTCTCTGTGGAATGGACTCAAGATTTGTCGTTGAACTCAAGAATAAGAGCCAAGCATTGTCAAGGTGAAAATGCTTTCCGGAAAATCCCGTAGTGAACAAAGTGGCTGACCGCAGATGAACAGCGAGCGGGATGGAAGAAAAGAGGAACTCCCGCTCGTTCCAGGCACTGGAAGGCCTGGCGGGCCATATTGCCGACGGGCCAGCAGAGGACTAGGGGCTTGGGCAAGGAGGGCCAGAGTGCAGCGATCCGCTCGGCCACCCGTAAGGTCTTGTCGGATGTCGAGACCGTGAAGGTGAGAATCAGAACGTCAAAGTTCTCATCCTCTGAAAAGGCCTGGAGGTAGCGGGCAATGGCCTGCGGGTCGTTCATGAACTGGGTGGTGATGTCCATGGGGTTGGCGATCGAGGCTAATGCCGGGATCAGATCGTGGAGCTGATCACGGGTGCGCGGGGATGGAGCGGGAAGACGAAGCTTGAAATCCGAGGCCAAGTCTGCCAACAAGGCCCCGGTTCCGCCGGAAGAGGACAGAATCGCCACCCGGTCGCCCGTAGGGGGCTCATACCGGGCCAGGAGATTTGCCACCTCTAGCAGGTCATCGATGTCAGAAACCCGGCAAACACCCTTCTGCTTGAAGAGCCCATCGTAGAGGGCATCGGGACCGGACATGGCTCCAGTATGCGAGGCCGCAGCATCTCGGCCCTTCTCCGTACGGCCCACCTTGAGGGCAACGATGGGTTTGCCTGTCTGAAAGGCTTTGTCTGCGGCGCGGGCGAATCTCTTGGGATCTTTCAGATCCTCCAGCAAAAGAGCGATGGACCGCGTTCTTCCGTCTCGGACGAAGTACTCCAGGAAATCCGAAACCTCCAGGTCGAGTTCGTTTCCGGAGGAAATGAAAAAGCTCAAGCCGATGGACCGGTCGTTGGCCCGGGTGAAGATAGAGTTGCCAATCCCTCCGCTCTGGGTGATGAGGCCAACGGCCCCTGGGATCAGGGACTCGATCTCCAAGCCGCTCGTGAACGAGGTAGCGACATGGTCATGGGTATTGATGATGCCGATGCAATTGGGGCCGAGGACCCGGATTCCTGCTTGCCTGGCAAATCTCCGAAGCGCTTCCTGCTCTTTCCTCCCTGCCTCGCCCATCTCGGCATAGCCTGCGCTGAAAAGAGCAAGAAAAGGGACTTTCTTGTGTGCACACTGCTTGAAGGCATCGAACACGAATTGCCGGGGGATCCCAACCAGTGCCAAGTCAACAGGTTCGGGAATGTCTGTTAGGGTGGGGAAGCAGGGCAATCCAGCAACTGCCCTGTGTTTTGGGTTCACGGGGAATATTTTACCAGTGTACCCATGCTGGCGCAGGAACCTGATGGGCAGGCCACCAATGCGCGAAAGATCATCGGAGGCGCCGACAATGGCGACCGTACGGGGGTTCAATAAAAGATTGATCCCAGATTCTGTTGGTTTATTGTTCATTCTCTATTTTCCATTCTTCTCTGTCGTTTCTTCTAAGACCTTTTCTTTCAGCTTGAACTTCCGGATTTCCCCTTTACCCGCTATGAGGAAGCTCCTTGATGAAGATGACGGAGCAGGGAATATGGAGAATAGGAAAAAGAGCGCTGAGTGTCAAGCATACATAGCGCCCCTGAGACTCTAATCGCCTTGTCCTTCCCCAAGGATCTCATTAGGGCATACGCCTGTATTTGCTTTCTGCGCAGTTAATGTTCCAAATAGCTTTTTTAGACTCTTCAACGAATGTTGCGCTTGCTCCCTTCACGTTCAGGGTTCAAAGAGGACACCAAACCGACAGGGCAAGGTACTTGATTTATTATCACAAACCTATTATCACTATGACTAACCGAAAAGGGTACAGACTGTATCGATTTGAAGAACGGGAGGAGAACTAAATGAAAATTACAAGAATAGAAGCAATTGAACTTCGTTTACCAGAATCTGAGGTCCTCGATAAGGCATCAGCTGGCCAGAACTCACTAATCCTCAAGATCCACACTGACGAAGGTATTGTGGGAATTGGTGAGGTGGATTCTTCTCCTCGCGTTGCAAAAGCCGCCATCGAAGCCCCCTTTAGCCACTCCGTCGCTTCTGGCCTCGGGCGGATACTCGTAGGGATGAATCCGCTGGATATCAGGGTGATAAACGAAAGACTCTATCGGTCCACCTTCTATTATGGCCGTCGTGGGGTAGTTGTTCAGGCTATAGGTGGCATTGATATGGCCCTTTGGGACATAGCTGGAAAATACTACAACCAGCCTATCTACCGATTGCTGGGTGGTGCCTTCCACAAGAAGATCCGGGCTTATGCCAGTATCCTCTTTGGCAGAAACGGTAATGAAACGTATGAAATCGCTAAGAAATGGGTAAACAAGGGGTTTACCGCTGTAAAATTCGGCTGGGCACCCATGGGACAGAGCGAAGAATTGGACTTGGAGCTGGTAGAGGGGGCTCGACGCGGTATCGGTGATAAGAACGACCTATTAATTGATGCTGGTTGCTGCTGGGACACCATGACCGCTGTACGTCGTGCGAAGCAGTTTGAGGACTATAAGATCCTCTGGCTTGAAGAACCCCTTGATCAAGATAACCTCGAAGGCTACAGGAGATTAACCAGCGTTTCTAACATAGCTATTGCTGCCGGTGAGGGAGAATCTGGCAGGTTCGCCTGGAGGGACTTGATTGAGCGAGGGGGTATTAACATAGCGCAGATTGACATCGCAAGGAATGGTTTCACAGAAGCTGTGAGGATTGCTGATATGGCTGAAGATCATGGCCTGAGGGTAGTCAACCACTTCTATACCACCGGTATCAACCTGGCAGCTGGCTTGCACTGGCTTGCCTCGCGGGAGACGGCGTTTATCTTCGAGTACTGCGTAGAGGAGACCCCCTTAAGATGGGAAGTGACGAAGCAAAAGATGGAGATTGATGCTGATGGCTTTGTTCATGTTCCAGAGGGGCAAGGTCTTGGCGTTGACCTGAACGAGGAGACTATAGAAAGGTATCAAGTCAAGAGTGTTGAGGAATGAAACTTGTCGCCCCTTGGATGAGAATCAGCGGTCCCAGCGGGCTGACATCTCCATGGCCTCTCCGGCACAATGAATGCTCGATGGAACAGCAACCTATTGTAGGTTGTCCTGAATTTTCTCTCTTCTTATCTGAGCCGCCTTAGCAAGTAACTCCGTAGGCTTGAGAGGAGGGATAAAGACACAGAAGACTTTCAGGGTCTCGGTGTCGCTGGTATTCCGGGCCTCGTGCTCTACGCCCTTCGGGGCCAAAACAACCAGATCATTCTCGATCTTAACTTTCTCGTCGCCCAATGTGGCTTCCCCCCGACCAAGAAAGTACATAATCTCATCACTATCGGGATGGGCATGAATACCACTTGTGCTGCCAGGTGGAATGTAGGAGAAAAGGACTGTTGCATTTTTATAGTCGTTTGCCTCAGGAGATAAATCATTTTAAGAAACCTCTCCGCCGGTGGGTCCGCCTTGACCGAAGGCAGTTCCCAACCCTTACAAATCCATTTAGACATCTTCATACCTCCAACAATTCTAGATCTTCATACACTGCTGCAATCTTTCAACCGAGGCGCCGGGCCTAGAAGAGGAACTCCACTGCTTGCGAGCTCTCAATAACGGGGAGAACCTCCGGGCAAAGAAAGACCCCAAGGGGATCCCTATTGGCCGCCAGGGTTATCTCCGCGTAGCGAGGGGCAGGGACTTCCTTTTGTGAAAATGGAGTATAATCGAGAGATGCCTTCGTGTCAATACATACAAGAGCGACTAAAAAGGCATTGAGGGTTTTTGAGGATATTCACCAGGGACCTCTAATTTCCCGTTTGATAGTGTTTGAAAAAGCGGGAGAATTATGGCAGAATCATAACTGAAATTGGGGATAGCAGATCGTACCAAAGCTGGCTTACATGCTCAATAGGTAATCCAAGGCCAGCCCAACGGAGCAGTCAAGGTACAATGAATGTAATTCGCTGAAGAGGTTCACATTCATTCTTGATTGATCCAATTCTTTGTGGGCTTTTTGAGAAGAAAGGAGATGCATGGTGTCCGTTGTATCGATTGTTAAAGTTCAAAGTGAGGATGTGGAAAGGGCTGTCAGAAAGTCCGTTTCATTGAGTCATAGTCTTGAATCCGTTGAGTGGGAAGGCTCTATGGTCCTGATCAAACCCAATGTGGCAATTCCTGCACAAGCGGCTTCAGGAACAGTGACCGATGCACGGGTTATAGAGGCGGTAACAAGATTGGTCTCAGAGAGAAATCCAAGGAGCGTCGTGATCGGAGAAGGCTCTTCGGTAGGATATGATTTTCCAGACCGCTTGGATTCCATGCACTGTATGGAAGTAGCTGGCGTCTTGGAGGTCGCTAAGAGATGTGGCGTGAAGGTCATTGATCTGAACCGTGATGAGCACGTACAGGTGAAAGTGCCCGATGCCTTTGTGATGGACACCTTTGCCATTGCCAAGACAGCCTGGGAGGCAGACGTAGTCCTCTCCCTACCCGTTATCAAAACGCACGTGCGCACGGGAATCACATGCGGGCTCAAGAACATGAAAGGTGTGTTGCCCGGTGAGGAGAAAAAACGAACTCACCGGTGTGGTCTAGATAGGGGAATTGTGGATCTGAACCGTGCGAAGAGGCCAACTATCACCATAGTCGATGGGATAATCGGGTCACAGGGCACCAACTCTGAGGAAGCCGATCGGGTGCCCTTGAATTTGATTCTTGCTGGCAATGACGCGGTAGCCGTTGATTCTGTCTGTGCCACTGTCTCGGGATTTGACGCGAGAGAGATTCTGCATGTCCAATTGGCAGCCGAGGCAAAGCTTGGCATTGCCGACTTGGATCTCATTGAGGTTCGTGGAGAGAGAATAGAAGCCGTTAGGCGCCCATTCATCCCATATCTGCAAGCCGCGCAACATCTATACGGTGGTACAAGCATCATTGAAAAGAACACCTGCACCGGGTGCATGGGAGAACTGGTCAGTACATTTATCTACCTGAAAAGAGCTGGATTTCATGATAAATTACCCGATTTGACAGTAATCATGGGGACCCCCGAAGATATACCTTCCTTAAATCAGACCCCTGTTGTGGTTGGGCGATGTGCTCGGGAATATCGGCATTTGGGTGTCTTTGTCCCAGGATGCCCACCACACGGTATAAAGATCACCGATGGAGCATGCGAGGCGTTGAACATAGATCAAAAGATCGTCCATCGCTCGATTGTTGAACTGCACAGCTTGTAAGAGATCGACCATCTCTGGTGTTGATTTGATGACAATGGGTTTTCCTCCAAACTCAGGAAACCCCAGTTTGCTTAGGACTTGAATATTTTCTGAAAGGATTTATAATACAGTAAAATGCGGAAAGAGAGTCCAGGGGGCGAAAGCCATTAATAGAGCAGAGGGAAGTAGAATGCCCATTTACGAGTATCAATGTAACAGGTGTGGGAATACCTTTGAGCAATTGGTTTTTTCCTCTGATGGAGAGGATAAGTTTATCTGTCCCTCCCGTGGTGAAGGGGATGCGTGCAGGCTCATGTCCTCGTTTTCATGCGGGTCAACCAGCTCCGGCAGGAACTTGAGCAGCGGGCTGTCATCGGGCTGTTCCTCATCCCCAGACGGGTTCTCTTGAGCCAAATCTTCACAGCCGTGAGCTGTGCTTATCGTTTATGGAGAGGAGAGGGGGAATCGGATGAGCATCTGGCTGTTTCCTCTGATTATCGCTGTCTGGCTTTTACTTCAGGCATATGTCTTGCCCAAATTGGGGATTTCTACCTGACTGAGAAGTAGTTGCCAGTTGGGCAATCCTGAGGAGCAAAGCACAGAAATCCCTGAGAAATCTGACAAATGAAGAGGGTCGGGTCTGGACCCTTGAAAGAATAGAAGGCGGTTTTGGGCTTTACCTTTAACCGCCTTCATCCATTTTTCTGGGTTTAATGTCGGCCTTCCTCTTGCTGCCGTGTCGGCTTAGAGGCCCTTAAGCGTGGCGAGCTGAGCCGAAGCATCGTAGTTGTAATCGGCCGCCGAGCTCACAAAGAATGTGTCCGGTAAGGTCACCGGAGGCTCTCCTTTGACGGATTTAGCCAGCTCAAAGGCCTTCTCCACCCTCTCCTCATCCCCCTCCAGGGAGAGGTGCACTGATCCTTCGGAGCCCCCGACACCGCCGGAGCCTATGTGATAGGCCCTCACCCCGGCCAAAACGGCGAAGGCCTGAGTCTCGGTTATCACCTTGGCCAGAGGCACCGGGACGAGCTTGGTCGGTAGGCCCGTGCTATATTTGAAGTGGTATATGCCAGTGTGTTTGGCAGCCTCAATGACCGATGGCACCATCTTCTCGAGGCTTACCGGGATTATGAGATGACAACCTCGTGGCGTGAGTATGGGCCAAGCCATACCAATGGTGCCGGCTTTCACTGAAGAGACGTAGATGCCGGCATTACCGTCGTTGTCTACGGCATTGGCACCTTTAATGAAGACATCCCCGGAGCCGAAATTGAGTATCTCAACGTTCGAGTCAGCGCCTTCCACCACTTTTCCCTGCCTTACGACGTGCCAGGTGCTGGGGGGTGGGCCCGAATTGGCATTGGTGATCCCACCGCAGACCATGCCCACGGTCTGGCCCGCCTTGGGCTCCACCGAGATGCCAAAGAGCTCCTCGGTAACAAAGGCGTTGGTAATACCCCTGGCGAGTATGATCATCCCATTGTTCCAGGCTTTTTGTACCTCGGGGAGCGCTACTGTGGCCTTGGCCAGGAGCCGCCTTGACTCGGCCGGGTTCAGGACCACCATGGCTGAGATCTGCCTCTGGCCCGACTTTGGCTGGGGAAGTTCTATTTCATAAAACATGACTACCTCCTTAAAAGGTTCCTATCATCTTAACAGCCTTTGCCATATGGGGGAAACCATATTGGCCTGTTTGTGAATTGTCAATGAAAAAATAGGCTGGGTAACCCACTGCCCCCAGCCAATTTTCGCTCAGAAACAATGGGTTCTCCTTAAAACCGAGGAAACTCCAGAAAAATAGGCATAGGTTGAGGCTCGAATTTCATGCTGGTCGCCTTCATGGGATCTGGTCCTTTAAACAAAAACCCAGAAATTGACAACGGTTTGAAGCAGTAATTTTTGCTAAATAGTGGAGATTTGCATGCTTTGATTTGATTTTTTGATGGCTTTTTCCTATATGATTGGTTACTTAAGAATAATGCCGCGATCAAGCGAGGGGAGAAGCCATGAACAACAGAGATAGATTCTTGGGCAGGTCTGTGGAGAAGACCTATTCCTTTTACTGTCCATTTTACGACTTGATATTCGGAAAGGCGCTACAGCCTGGAAGGGAGTTGGCCTTTTCCTGTCTCAATGAAAAACCACATCAGAAGATATTGGATATTGGTGTTGGAACAGGGATAACCTTTGGTTTATACCCCGACGAATCCTATGTTGTAGGGATTGATATCTCTGCCAAGATGATTGAACGGGCCAAAAAGAGGGCAGCCATGTTGTCTAATGGACACCGAATCTCCCTGCATGTTATGGATGCCTGTAATCTTGAATTTGAGGATGAATCCTTTGATGCGGTTATTTCACCCTATGTGATTACTACAGTGGCAGACCCTCTTAAGGTATGCCAGGAAATGTACCGGGTGTGTAAGATAGGTGGACAGATTATCATTGTCAATCATTCTAAAAGCTCCGGCGGTCTTCGCTCCAAGCTTGAGGAATGGCTTTCACCTTTATTTGTCCGGGCGGGGTTTGTTACAGACCTCGATGTCATAGAATTGGTTGCTTCCACAGAGATTCAGCTGCAGAAGGTTATAGACTGTAACATATTCAATTTAGACAAAGTTATCGTGGGCGTCAAGAACAAACCAAGCAAAGGAATTGCATTGTAACACCTGCTATAGAATCTCTCGCAACTGCCACCACCAAACAAGTTGTCATCTTTGACATCCCTGGTGCTAAGGTCAGGACGATGCGCTATCTAAGCGCAAAAAGATGAGGTCTAGGTTAGGTCATGCACGACTTTGAGAAGGGAATGATCAAGTTCATCCATGGCGGGAGATACCCTCACTGTCACAGCCTCTTCATCGATGATGAACGGCGAGCACTTATTGATGCCGCAAGCAATGAAGAGACCCTTTTGGCCATCCAGAAGGAGAGACCGGTTCAGATCCTCATCAACTCACATGGCCACGAGGATCACCTCCTGTATAACCATCTTTTTCCAGAGGCCGAGTTTTGGGTTCACGAGGCAGATGCACACGTCTTTAGAGATGTCCAAAACCTGATCGATTGTTACGGAGAAGAGATAGAGGAAACAGAGCGGCAGCGGTGGGCTGATTTCTTGATAAACTCCTGCCATTACGTGCCCCGCAGATCAGATCGTTTTCTGAGGCACGGAGAGGTGATTGAATTCGGAGAGGTGAGGGTGGAGATCGTTCACACCCCCGGGCACACCCCGGGCCACTGTGCGTTTTACTTCCCTGAGGAAAGGATCCTTTTCACGGCCGACCTTGATCTCGTAAAGGCAGGGCCCTATTATGGGGATGTGGCCTCAAGCCTGGAGGATACCGTTGAGTCTCTGAATCGGTTGAAGTCCTATCCATGCGATATCTACCTTACGTCTCATGGAAGAGGGGTATATGAGGGGGATCAGATTTATGTCGATCGCTACCTGGCGTGCATCCGTCACCGCGAGGAGGCCCTCATTGAATTCCTCAGAGCTGCGCCGCGTACGCTTGATGATATTACAGACCGCGGGATCATCTACGGGCCCAAGAAGGCCTTTCTTGGTCCTTGGGACCTCAGCGTGTCCGAACGGTTCATGATGGAAAAGCACCTGGATTTCCTCATAAAGGATGGTCTCGTCCGTCAGGAGGGAAAGCGCTTCATATATGTACCTCGTCGATAAGGCATTTCGTAGTCTATCCAGCTTGTTGCATAAACAGAGAGGCCAAGCCTTTGCTATTCACAATTGAACGCCACGGTGGTATTCATGTGGCATGGCCAGATCTCGCCGCATTGAATACCCAGCGAGCGTTTTCAGAGTCGGTTTTCTGTGGAATGGGGAGTGGTAAATTAACAACTGAGATTCGGAGGGAAAAATGAAAATCGAAGGAAAACTTGAGGAGATGGGATTGAAGCTTCCAGAGGTCCCGAAGCCTGTCGCTAATTACGTGCCAGCAGTGAAGACGGGCAATCTGTTGTTCATCTCGGGGCATGGGCCACAAAGGGAGATTGGCACGTTGTCCACCGGCAAAGTAGGGCGGGACCTGACTTTGGAGGAAGGATATGAAGCCGCCAAGAACGTGGCTCTACGCCTCCTGAGCACTATAAAAGATACCGTCGATGACCTGGACAAGGTCAAACGTGTGGTGAAGTTGGTTGGCTTTGTCAACTGCTCGGAGAATTTCACGGATCAACCGAAGGTGGTCAATGGAGCATCTGATCTGTTCGTGGAGGTGTTCGGCGAGCGAGGGATACATGCACGCTCAGCAGTGGGAATGTATCAGCTCCCAGGCGGCATTCCCGTAGAAATAGAGGCCGTAGTTGAAGTAGAAGATTAGATGCTAGAAAAGGCAACGTGGCAACCTAACCTGCAGGCCAAGGTCGTACTTCTTTATTGACTTTTAATGTTTACTGTCCTATTCGGGGAAAGGTACCCGGTACCGTGGAACCGGAAACCTTAATCAGGCACGGCCGGGTCCAACTGATGTATGGTCGAGACATTGTGTGACCACCGGAAAAGCAGTCTGCTCGTCTCATAGGGAACTCGAACAAACAAAGGAGGTGGATGGACTATGACCAAGGAGAAGGGAAAGGTTGGAAAGAGGGTAAAGTTCTCCGAGCATGTGCCCGAGGTTGAAGTTCCAGAAGAACGCAAACCTCCCAGCTGCGACAGGTGTAACATTCTCGCATGCTGGCCCATGTCCCCGGAGGATACCTTAAAAGGTCCTGATTTCTGTGCAACCAAAAACTATCCGGATGTAGTGAAAGAGGCCAAAGAGATCTATGTGAAAGAAGGCTTCGACAGGAAGTTACAGCTTGCTGGCGCTGTGCTGGAAGGCATGTCTTCCATGACACCCCCCGGGGGCAGGGAGATCAACATGAAACTCACACGGCTTGAGGAAATTGCCATATTCTGCAAGCTGATGGACTACCGGAAGCTAGGCTTTGCCCACTGTATCGGCTGCATCGGAGAAGCCAGAGAGCTCTGTGAGTTTTTTCAGGCCAGGGGTTTTGAGACCTATCAGGTATGCTGCAAGGTCGGGGGTATAGAGAAGGGAGAGATAGGGATCGAAGAGGACCAAAAGGTAAGGATGCTTACCCATGAGACAATATGTAACAATATTGCCCAGGCTCTAATTCTGAACGAAGCGGGAACCGACCTAAATCTCATCGTCGGTCTGTGTGTAGGGCATGACATAGCCTTTTCTATGTATTCCAAGGCACCAGTTACAACCATTCTGGTAAAGGATCGAAGGGTCGGACACAACCCGATGGCGGCTCTGTATCAGGCCTATCCACCCTGCAACTTCTACTACGGTCGACTGGCCAAGGCTACTTCAGAAACTGGAGGCAGATAGGAGGTCAGAAATGAGCACCAAGAAAAAACCCCAAGAGATATCTGGGTGGTATGTAAGGGCGAAGACTACACCGGAGGAGAGGCAAAGAATAGAGGAGTGGTATGACAGGAGGGTGGAGCTCAACTATAGAACCATACCTGTTGAGGCGCCAGGTAAGATGATCCTGGCCCTGGGCGAGATAGCCCAGAAAAAGGGCATGGCTGGCCCTCGATTCAGCGATTTCATCGAGGGGATCCTGGACGAATATTTGCGGAGGCAGGGCATAGACTGGAGAAAGGCAGCCTAAATAGAGGAAAAAAAGAGGCTTCCCTGGATGCTGTTGTTATCCCAGGCGCAAATCCCTTCTTCATGTACGTTGTGAAGATGCCCCGTAGAAAAGATGCACACACATCCGAGAAGCCCGATTAAGTGGCACCTCAGACTCCCTTTTTAGAATATAACCTTCTGAGACTCCTGGCAGTCACATGGTTTATTATGCGGGTGTTGAAGTTGAGTGGCACTTAATAACGGCCTACATCTAATATGACGCCAGAATCGTGCCACCTTTTTTGGCTTGGAATATCGGTTTAGATTCTAAATACTTACCACAACCTCACTGAAAAATACAGCTCAAGAAGTGTTAAAAATCGTTACAATATGTCAGGATATGTTAAAAAACATAACACGTTCAAATAGTCCCATTGCCGTTGACTCGCACACCCAGGGAAAAGAGGGGTCACATCTAGATGTCTTCATAACTAAAGATCTTAACATTTGTGTCAAGTTTTTGGACAAGATGAGCGGGTTGGGTAAAACGGCTATCGGGTGCGCTACCCGTATCGTCGATCGGTTTTCGGTTATCGTGTTGGCGATTAGTAGGTCATTTGCATAAAAAATGTATGGGAAGTATTAACGGCAACCGTCTGACGAATAACGAAACGAGCCTCGCACCCGTCCCGACAAGGATCTGTCGGGAACGTAACCGAATGTTGTTCATAACTTGTGGGTTTGCCCGTCTCAGGCGCCGGTACGGGCCGGGAAGGCGGAGCTTAGCTAGACCCCTTTGGATCTTGTGGTATGAGCTAACATTGAAGTGGCCTTATGGTCTGAATCCGTTTTAATATGGAGGACATCATGAATACTTATACGATCAAACCATTAATACTCTCCGAGCGAGCCAGCGAAAAGGAACCCATGACGTATTTAGCGTATTCCGGTCAGCCGATTGTTCGGCCGTATGTGATGTGGTACATTCGGGCAGGCTCAAAAAATGTCTTGGTGGACACCGCTATGGAAGCCGAAGATTTCAGAAATTACCATCCCGGGTTTAAGAACATGCCTCAGGAGCCAGTACAGACGTTTGAGCAGGCCTTGGCAAAGGTTGATTGTGTATCCGATGACATCGATATTATTATCCAGACACACCTTCATATGGATCATATATACAATACCCCAAAATGTAAGAATGCTGTGATCTATGTGCAGGAAGAAGAGTTGCAATTCGCCTTAAGTCCCCATCCAATCTTCGAGATTCTTTATCCAAGAGAGATTATCAAGAACCTGAAATTCGAAGTTATCAAGGGAGATCAGACAATTCTTCCCGGGATAGCTGTAATGCTGGTTCCCGGTCACGCACCTGGTTGCCAGGCTGTTGTTGTTGAGACAAAAGAGGGGAAGGCAGTCATCAGCGGTTTTTGTTCCATCATGGAGAATTTTGATCCCCCGGAGGATGTAAAAACAAAGATATCACCCTTTGCGAGTTATCCGGTTATCGCCCCCGGAATTCACACAGACCTCTTTCAGGCGTATGAGAGTGTACTGAGAGTCAAGCAAATGGCTGATATCATAATCGCTATGCATGACCCGGATATGGCACTACGGGAACAAATTCCATGAACCATATGCAAAGTGCCAATGGTTAAATCTAGTGAACGAGATAAACTCTGCCCTTAGGTAACGTTAATATTGGATCATATCCTTGAAGGCGGTTGAGCATCTTTTTTTGAACCGCCTTCGGCCTTTTTCAGGGAGAGTGGCGGAAACCCGGGAGGTGTGGGAGCATGGTCAAGGCGAAGATTCCGAGGCTGGACAAATTTCAATTCCGTGATCTATATCCCAATGTTTTCATTGGAACAGCGAGCGACAGATATGCTGGTTGGATGGGGCAAATCTATCCAGAAGAACGTTACAGAAATAGAATATCAACAAGACCCAAAACTGTTGGGGGGAAATCTCTTAAAGAAGAGGTATTACCGGCGGAAAGCGTTGAGGATTATTTCCAACATTTTTCAGTCCTTGAATTGGATTTCACCTTCTACAGATTGCTTTTGGATGAAGACCTAAGGCCCACTCAGAACTACCATGTGCTCCGAACCTACCTGAAGCACTTGGGTCAAGGTGATCATTTGATACTGAAGGTCCCCCAGGTGATTTTTGCTCAGAGGCTATGGAGAGGAGGTACATCTATTGAAAACCCGGATTATCTCAATGCGGAAGTCTTTATCCACCAATTCTATGATCCTGCGGTAGATCTATTAGGTGATTCAATCAACGGATTCATTTTCGAGCAAGAATATCGGCCTAAGCGAGACAGAACTTCTCCAGATGAGTATGCGGCAGCTCTCAGTGAGTTTCTCGATGAGATTCCAAGAGATGACCGGTATCATATAGAGGTGAGAACCGAATCTCTGCTTTCAAGCCCATATTTCAAAGTACTTGAAAAATATGGGGTTGGACAGGTGCTCTCACACTGGACGTGGCTACCCCCACTTTGCAACCAATTTATGAAGAGTGACCACAGGTTTTTAAATGCTGATAAGCAATGCATTATCAGGCTGATGACACCTCTGAGAATGCGATATGAAGAGGCATACATAAAGGCGTATCCATTCAATGAAATGATTAATGGAATGATGAGCCCTCAAATGATTGAAGACACTGTGGAGATAATATTAGCAGCGATCGGTGAAGGGGTGCGCATAAACGTGGTAGTTAATAATCGTGCGGGAGGAAATGCGCCAATCATTGCTCAAAAGATCTCAGAGAGGTTCCTAGAGGTTCACTCCAGAAGGGGCCGGGCGTGCTAGACTGCTAGAGTTCTCGGTACGAGATCTGAGTTTATAGAGAGCGTTAATAGGTTTGCACTAAGTCGGTTCACAGGGATTCATACATTTCCACATCCTGCTTTGAAGGGATCTTTGACTCACAGGGAACCTTTGTCTGGCAAAGACCGCAGCCGTAACCATCGAAGCCATAATGGGATTTCACATAGTCCGCTGTGGTCGGTCTAATGTGCTTTTGACACTTCACCTTTTCGTGGCCCGCCTTGGTGATGGCCCCAACCGGACAGCGCGAGATGCACTTTCCGCAGATCCCTTGTGTGAAGAAGAGGCAGTACGCATGATGATCATTATAGGGTCTAGGGGCAGAAGGGATCTGGATGCGGGCTACCACGGAGCCCACTCGTATAGCCTTGCCCTTTGCGGTAATCAGACCATCACAGAGGCCAAAGGTTCCCAGCCCTGAGGCATAGGCTGCATGGCGTTCGGACCAGGTGGAGGCAAGCCCGTAGCGCTCAGATGTTTTCCTTGCCCATTGCGGAGAAAGCATAGGGGCCACGGCCTCGAATCCCGATCCCTGTAAAGTTGTCACCACATGCCCGCGAAGCTTTGCGTTGACCTCTTCACCATAGATGCGCGCCCTGGCCCATCTTTCCGAGGGATAGACGCTCTGCATCCGGTTATCGGACGTTGTTGCCTGAACGTGTGGCAAAACCCAGCTTATGATCGTTAGTTGATCTGGCTCAACCTTTAGCCCAGGAAACGTTTCGTTGAATATCTCCGTCGGCGTCCAATAAAAGGCCCCTATCTTTTCCTTGTATTCTTGATAGAGGGGATCATCACCCCTTGAATATCCCACTAATGGATCCGCCCATGCCCTTTCATTTTCTTCATTTTGGAGCGTGTTCTCCGGGGATTCATTAATGAAATTTTTGATGGTGGTCTCAAGCCACTCTGCTGGTTCCTTAATCCCTTTAGCAGCCATTCCCACACCTCCTTTTTTACAACTAACTCTTATTTGATCAGTAACAGTTTTTGTGAGAACCTACTCCAAATTGTGAAGGCAACCTTACAGGATAAAGAGTCCAATGTCAACGTGGGAAAGGGAGGTGCGATGCCTTTTAAATTGACACACTGGGGCCTTTACCCTATACTCCCCTCACCCAAAAGGACGCGAAAGGGGGAAAGAAAAACTGAAGAAACTGAGGGTGGGCTAACAGAGCTTTCTGTTAGAATCTCTTAAGGGAATATAAGGAGCAGGTGCACATCCATGCCGGTGCATGAATATCCGGACAGCCCCCAGATTGCTGTGGGAGCGATTGTGATCAGAGATGATAGAGTTCTTCTGGTTAAACGCAGGAAACCTCCTGGCAAGGGACTGTGGTCCATTCCCGGTGGTCGCGTGGAACTGGGGGAAACGCTGAAAGAGGCAGCTGAGCGAGAGGTCAAGGAAGAGGCCGGGGTCATCATTCGTGCTAAAGACCCAGTGTATACTTTTGATCTGATTGACCGCGACGACCAGGAATGCATCCGGTTCCACTATGTGATTGTGGATCTTCTGGCCGATTATGTCAGTGGTAAACCAGATCCGAGTAGTGACGCATGTGAGGCCCGCTGGGTCACACCCCAAGAATTGGAAGAACTCCCGGCGAGCCGGACCACAAGAAAGTTCCTGAAAGAAATAATCCAGTTTGGTGGCTGAACAATAGCGAACCAGCCTTCACGTGACACTCTTAGTGTAAAAGAGGATAGAGAGGAGGTAGCAGGGGTGGAAACAGAAGATATATACAGACAATTGGCAGATCATCTCTCTGCTTTGGGAATGGGATACCCACCTAGTGAGGCCTTGGAGGAGCTGCTGAGGGCAAATTTTAGCCCTGTGGAGGCAGAAGTTGCTCTAGCGATGCCAACCAGAGTCATTCCCCTTCAACCCGTCGCGATTGATGAGATTATGGGTACTGTTAGTCTTTCAAGGGCTGAACTGGAGGGTATCCTGCAGGGCCTTTCGCAAAGGGGATTGCTGTTTTCTGGCAAAACGGAAGACGGTGAGAAGGGGTATGCCTTGCACCAGGTCGGCTTCTCGTTTCCCCAGACCTTTTTCTGGAAGGGGGAAGACACACCCCATGCACGGAACATGGCAGGTCTCGTTGCCAAATACTTTAACCGAAAGGTGACGCGGGAGGCCTATGCGTCAGAAACCAAGGCATTCCGATACATTCCGGTGGACAGGGCAATTGAACCCGAAATCCAGGCGGTCTATCCCTATCATATGATGGAAAGTGTCATCGAGCAGGCAACCCTCTTTGCCGTATGCCATTGCTCTTGTCGCATGATAGCATGCCTAAGAGGCAGGGGCTGCGAGCACCCCATGGAGGTATGCATGAAATTTGATGAAGTGGCCCAGTATGTGATTGATCGAAAACTGGGCAGAGAAATAACAAGACAAGAAGCGCACGATATCATCAAGCAGACTGAAGAGGCCGGCCTGGTACACTTCGTTGATAATGCCACAAGAGATATAAAACATAACTGTAATTGTTGCGGTTGCGCGTGCTGGAATGTGGGCAGCTTCAAGAGGAGAAAGATTCCAAGAGACATCCTGATGGCTACCTATTTCATCCGGGAGACAGACGAGGATGAATGCACTGGCTGTGGTGAGTGTGTTGGAGCATGCCAGATTGATGCCATTAGAATGGACGGTGATTTCCCCACGGTTGATAAAGACTGGTGCATAGGCTGTGGTGTTTGTGTTGACAAATGCCCCACCGGGGCCGCCAGACTGAAACTAAGGTCAGATAGAATAGGTCACTTACCAACCCCTAACTTTAGGGAACTGCATGAAAGGATTCTAATGGAGAGAGGGTTAGGATGAGCTCAGTGTCAGATCACGGTTCGTCAGCTTGGTATTGCCCTACTTTCCTGCGTGCCTCCACGTGATCGTTATTGTGGAAGAGGATCTGCTCATAGGCATGCCGGGCTAGATCCGTCTTTCCCATCACCTCCAGGATCCTCGCCTTGTGGAGGAGGGCTGCCTCATTTCTCGGATCCAGACTGAGTGACTGGTCGAAGGAATGTAAGGCCATCTCAAGATTGCGAACACTCCGACCGTAGGCATAGAACCATCCGAGCATATTGTAAATGACCCTCTTGTATTCCATCGCCTCGAGGGCCTGTTTGGCAAGCTCAATGCCATGGGACTCGAGATATTCGTGTCTGCCCGAGGAGATCAGTGAAATGTAGTGGCGCAGCAGGGTGACAAAAATCCATGGCTCCGGATTGGGTTGGGTAACAGCGTACTGCATTTTATCGAGCAGTCCATCTTGCAGCGAAACAGGCATTGAAGACAGGATTTCAAAATTAATGAAAGAGACCACCTCATAGACCGCGATCTTTTGACCGAGGCCCCTGAAGTCCAGGCTCCGCGGCTGGCTAAAGGCGATGTTGATCTCATTGCTCTCCTGACACCTCTTATGGAGGCTATCACCAACCATAATGTGGTAAACGTTTGCCTCGCGTGAGGCCGACTCTATGCGCTTGGTCACATTTATGGCGTAACCTTCAATAGTCGGTTGCTCCTGCCCCGTCTTCACTCGCCACTCCCTCACATCTTTGATGACCTTGCCGCAGTTGATACCAACGCCGATTCGCGAGACGAGACGTCCTTCCTGCAAGATTCTCTCATTGAATGCTGCAGCCAACCAGGCAAGCTTGATCTTCGCGGCAATGAGCAGGGCATTGCGCACATCGAAGAGCACTGCCCCTGAATAGAGAAAAACCCGCAGTTCGTCACCTGCAATGGACCAGTAGGAATCAAGCCCATTGCCCACATAGCCATAGTGATTGAGATGGTGGGAAACGACCTCGTACATGGTGGTCTGGAAATCGACGATCATCTCGTCGTATTCCTGAAGCGTCAGGTTCTTTGCCATCTCCGTGGAACTCATGAGATCAGCAAAGAGCATGGTGGTAACGGTACTCTCTTTCATAGTCTACAGCTCAAGGTCAATGGTCCGCTCTCGGATGTCGTCTTTCATCTTTTGAATTTCCTTGGAGAAATTGTTGATCTCCTTCCCCATCTTCTTCATTTCTCTTTCATTCTCCAGCACGGTTTTTCTCAAGGTATCCCTGGTGGCCTTGACCTGGTCCATGGTATCATCAATGGAAGCTTTCAGGGGCTTCGTCTTGTTGTCAATTTCTAACATGAACGTTTCGTTGCTCTTGAGGATTGCGTTGAGCCTTGCTGTTAACTTGTTGATGCTGTCAACCAGGACTTCCTTAAGCGATTCATGCTTTTTATTCAGCATTTCGAAGGAATCCTCCTGATATTTCTTCAAAGCCTCAATCTTCTCCTCGGTTTCCTCTGCCTTTTTCTTCGTTTTCCCTGGCGCCGCAATAGCAAAGATAAACGAGAGAATGATCAATACCAGAAGGGCAACATCTATGTAACTTGCATTTCGAAGTAGCTCGGTAATCATCATGGGAATCCTCTCTCCTCCCCGTTCAGCCTGTTTGCCTGCCGCTG
>JABXJY010000127.1 GCA_013375385.1 Desulfobacterales bacterium | reverse complement strand
CTTGAGAACCTGATCGATATATGCCTTCTTGGCATGCATAGAGAGGATAACGACCTCGGTATCGGGAAACCTCTCTCTGATCTGGCGGGTGGCCTCTATGCCATCCATCTTTGGCATTCCTATGTCCATAATGACGATCTCTGGTCTGTATTTCTTGGCCTTCTCCAGGGCCTCATTCCCATTGTCGGCCTCTGCCAAAACCTCAATGTATTCCTTTTCTGAAAGGAGTGATTTGAGCCCTTTCCGGAAGATCCGGTGGTCATCAGCCAACATGATTCTTATCCTATCTTTCATGATCTCCTTAACTCCTCTTCTAAAGATGCTATGATCTTGGTGCCCTTTCCTGGCCTCAGGTATCGGGTTAGCTTCTGGATCCATACCTTATGCTGGAATTTTATCTTCTGTAATTGGGCAATAACGGCCAGATCCTTTCCCAGCCTTTACGATTCGCCACCGGAACAGATCCTTCTCCTTGAAAAGGGTGATGTTCACAATAACTGAGAATTTCGGGATGTTCCGCCGTCATCATCATTTAGTTGATATTATGAGGTTTACAAGAACCTTTTATTCTTTTACATCTATTCACTTAAACAGGTAGGTGCAATCCAGTACTTTACTCAAAAACAAAAAAACCACACCTATTTATGAATAGGGGTGGTCTTATTTGGGTCTATTCCCTATCCCTGGTAGGGAGAAATACCTACGTAAAGGTGAACAAAGAGGTCATGATTTGTGAGCTATCAGAGATGATGCCGTTTAATAAGAAATCTGATCGTCTTATCTACTTCCTGACGAATCTTATCCTTTTCTGGCCCCTTGATGGTATAGGGCCGATCATAGAGAGTGCTTACCTCCATCTCGGGGCCAAACATCATCCCTCCGACCAGGCCTGCGAATTCATCCTCTGGTTCAACATTGTTCAGTATAGCCCAGGCCAATGTCCAGGATCGAGCTGTACGATAGATATCATAGCCACCTCCACCAGTGGCCAGGATCCTACTGCATAACCCTTTTAATTCCCTAACAACCTCGGTATAGGAATTGTTGGTGAGCATAAGGTGAGTGAGCGGATCAGATACAAGGGAATCCGCGCCCAGTTCGGCAACCAAGACGTCTGGCCTAAAGCTTCTGATAAGGGGAAGGACAATCCTGTGAAAGACCTCAAGATAAACCTCATCATCCGTCTTTGGGGGCAGGGGAATGTTTATGGTAAATCCTTCACCATTTCCCTCTCCTGACTCCTCTACAGACCCACTGTATGGATAGATATATTTTCCGGACTCATGGATGGAAATAAATTGGACCCTGTCTTCATGGTAAAATGCCTCTTGAACAGCATCTCCGTGATGGGCATCAATATCTACATAGGTAATTCTTGCGTTATGATCGAGTGCCTCTTTTATGGCTATCACGATGTCATTGATATAACAGAATCCCGATGCTCGAGACCGAAGGGCATGATGAAAGCCGCCCAGAGGATTGAAGACTGTGTGAGTGTGTTTACCCAATAGTTCAACCATTCCCTCCCAGGTCGCACCAGCGCACTTTCTTGACCACTCATAGACTCCCCGTAATGGTGGATTATCCTCTGTGCCGATTCCAAATGAGAGCATTTCCTCAAATATTTCGCCCTGCCCCACGCGTCGAAGCACATCAAGGTAATCTTCACTGTGGGCAAGAAGAAGCTTTTTCTGTTCGAGGGGTGGGGGACTCTTCAGGGTCATATATGGTTGATCCAATACCCCGTAGCGGCGACAGAGTTCGAGGGCTTTCTGTGCCCGTTCAGGCTTAAAGGGATGGTCTGGTCCAAAATCAAACCGGGCCAATTCATGTGAATAGTAAAAGATGGAATGCAATTCATCTTCCCTGTATTATTATTGTTTTTATCCTTCTAATGTTTCCCGAATAAGTTCTTTCAGCCTTCCCGGATCAATAGGCTTGGTAAGATATAGATCACAACCGTACTTTTCTTGAATCTTAGAATCCCTCTCCTCGGTCTTTGCCGTAAGCATGATGATCTTGACCCTGCTCATTTCGTCATCGCGCCTACGCACCGCTCTACAGACATCAAAACCGGTCATTTTGGGCATAACTACATCCAAAAGCAACAGGTCAAAGTATTCTTTATCCAGTAGGTCCAATGCCTCCTGGCCTCGATCGGCAACCCTAACCTCATACCCTGAAGATGTAAGCAGTTCCTCGAGGGCCTCAAGCACCAGTATGTCATCGTCTACCACCAGAATCTTATGAGACATTGTTTCCCTCCGGTTCCTTGTTAGTATACGCTCTTCCGCCTTCAGCCTGATAAACTGGCAGACTTACAGTGAATGTTGTACCCTTATTCAATTCGCTCTTGACCTCAATCTTACCCTGATGGGCGTCTATAATCCGATAGCTGATTGAAAGTCCGAGACCTATGCCTTTGTCAGAGTCTTTTGTGGTAAAAAAAGGATTAAATATCTGTTCTATCTGCTCTGGTGTCATCCCTATACCGGTATCGCTGACTTCAATTTCAACCTGCTGGCCTTTTTGACTGCGATCTGTTTGAATGGCCAGCACCTTTTGCGAGCTTCCTTCCATGGCATCCCGGGCGTTAGAGATGAGATTTAATAAGACCTGCTCAACTTGATTTTTGTCACCCAACACCCGGGGCACGTTCTCACCTAATCTGAGTTCCAATTCTATACCCTGATTGAGCAATTGTTGTCGAGTGATCGCCAAAACTGACATCACAGCATCATTAACATCCATGGCGGTAAATTCAAATTCAGAGTGTCGAGAAAACTCCATAAGCTTCTTTACAATCTTTTCGATCTTTCTATTACATTCCTTGAGGAGCACAATCCTCTTTCCTAACTTACTCTCTATCTCCCTCTCTAACAAATGGAGAAAGGTATCGGATGCCATGAGGGGGTTATTGATCTCATGGGCCACACCAGTTACCAGGTCACCAAGGGCCCTCATCTTGACGGCCTGGATCAATTCCGCCTGGGTGGCAGACAATTTGTCCGAGAGTTTTTTCCTGGCAGTAATATCCTGAAATACCCCCATAGTTCCTACAATTTCACCACAGTCATCATATAGGAGGGTGTTGGAGGTTCTAATGGGGATAATTTTATCTCCAACCCTCATGTCGAATTCATAATCCCGTATACGTCCAAACTGCTTGAGTTTATTCATGATTTCACGTGCCTGGTCAATGCCGTCTTTGTAATAGGTGGATATATGTTTCCCAATAATCTGGTGGCCACGTAATCCAATAAGCTCCTTAAGTGCCCGGTTGGCATAGGTTATATGTCCCTTACGGTCGGTTGTGACGACAGCGTCAATAGAGTTCTCCAGGATGTTTTCCAGAAAATTCCTAGAGCTCTTGAGCTCATCTTCCAACCTGAATAGATTGGGCACACCCTGGGTAATCTCCAGAATGCCCTGAGGTTTACCTGCAGAATCTCTCAGAGCAGTAATGGTGGAGATTGCCGGGAAGACACGCCCGCTTTTATGCTGGCGAAATAATCTCTCTTCTGCCCAACCCTCACTCCTCACCCTCTCAACAATCTGCTCAAAAAGGCGGGCATGCTGGTCTTCTTTTGAGAAGGTGAGCTCTGGCAGATGCCTACCTTTTGCCTCTTCTGGGGTATACCCAAATAGGTTGGCTGCCCCCTGATTGAACACTGAAATTCTGCCATAAAGATCCGTAACCACAATAGCAGTGTGGGTGGCAGAGTCGAGGATCCAATTATGGGGCATATCTTCAAGGTACCTGCTAGCCATTCTTGTCCTACCGGAGAAGAGGTTTGATCATCTCTTTGTTCTGTCAAAGGCTTGCTACATAGCAATGTTACGGATTTGACGGTCCAATAGGTAGTAAAACTTTTCCGTAAACGCCGTTTAAGACCTCGGCAATTGAAACATAGATGGCACTGGCTCCACAGAAGATTCCCTCCCATCTTGCTATTCTCAAAATGATGGGAGTTCCGCTCGTGCCTGCTTCCCAAAAATTGTGGGCGGCAAGCAGCCAAAAGAGGATAACCAGGGATAGGAATACGGTTTGTAGGCCACGATTTAGTCTTAGCGTTGCAACAAACATAAAAACGGTAAAAAGGCCCCACATAAAAAGGTACGCCCCGAAGGCACCTCCAGATGGTTTCATTGACCACCATCCCATCTCAGGCAATACTAATAGGAATACCAAGGTCAACCAGAAAAACCCAAAAGAACAGAAGGCTGTAGTAGCAAATGTATTCCCTCTTTTGAATTCCATAATTCCGGCAATAACCTGAGCCAGTCCTCCATAGAATATACCCATGGCCAGTATCATGGTTCCTAAACCATAAAGACCAGCGTTATGGAAATTTAGCAGAACTGTGGTCATGCCAAACGCCATCAATCCGAGGGGACCAAGATTGGAAAGTTTTTCACTCATCTCTTTACTCCTCTCTTTTTCGCACAACTATTATCCATTGCTAAACCTACACTGAGCATTGCGCTATGCATACTACCTTCTCGCGAGTGAATGTCATCGCCCCAGCAAGAAATCTCTGTTAGTGAGCTAACGTTATTGTGACTGTCTGAGGAAGTCAGGACCATTGGCCATGATCCTGGCTCCCAAGGTGAAATATTCTTAAGTACTATTTAAACCCTTTCAGCCACCAATTTATCAACAACACCGGGATCGGCTAAGGTAGTGGTATCACCGAGATCCTCTATCTCTCCGGCGGCAATCTTCTTCAAGATCCGACGCATGATCTTTCCACTTCTTGTCTTAGGCAAGGCGTCCGCCCACTGAAGCTTTTCTGGTGATGCAATAGGCCCGATCTCTGTTCTCACATGTCGCACCAGTTCCTTCTTTAATTCATCTGACTTTTCTACACCACTATTTAAGGTAACAAAGGCATAGATAGACGTTCCTTTTATTTCATGCGGGTAGCCCACCACTGCCGCCTCTGCAACCTTTGGATGGGAAACAAGGGCGCTTTCTATTTCTGCTGTGCCCATCCGGTGGCCTGAAACATTGATCACGTCATCTATGCGACCGGTGATCCAGTAGTAACCATCTTTATCCCTTCGGGCACCGTCTCCGGCGAAGTATTTTCCTGGGAACTGGACAAAGTAGGTCTCCATGAATCTTTCAGGGTCACCATAAACCTCTCTCATTAATCCGGGCCATGGTCTCTTAATACAAAGAGCGCCTGAACATGATCCCTCCAGTTCATTGCCGTCATCGTCCACGATACATGGCTCTATTCCGAAGAAAGGCACGGTAGCCGAACCTGGCTTAATGTCTACAGCGCCAGGGAGAGGTGTTATCAGTATTCCCCCGGTTTCGGTCTGCCACCATGTATCCACTATGGGGCATTTGCCTTTACCGACAGTGTTGTGGTACCACATCCAGGCCTCAGGATTGATGGGTTCACCAACACTTCCCAGGAGTTTTAGAGAGCTAATATCGTATTTTTTTACCCACTCATCACCTTCTTTGGCAATAGCCCGGATAGCAGTGGGGGCTGTGTAGAAGATGTTAACCTTGTATTTTTCAACCACATCCCAGAATCTTCCGGGATCTGGATAGGTGGGAACACCTTCAAAGATGATAGACGTTGCACCATTACAGAGTGGTCCGTACACTATATAGGAGTGGCCCGTGACCCAGCCAATGTCGGCAGTGCACCAAAAGACATCTTCTTCGTGATAGTCGAAAATGAGCTTGTGGGTCAGGGCTACAAATACAAGATAGCCGCCGGTGGTGTGCAATACACCCTTCGGTTTTCCGGTTGAACCAGAGGTGTAGAGGATGAAGAGGGGATCTTCTGCATCCATCTCCTCGGGCGCGCAATTACTGTCTACCTTTGCCATTTCCTCGTGATACCAGGTGTCAATGGTGTCGTTCCATTTCACTTCAACATTGGCCCTCTTAACGACAATATTTGTCTCAACACTTGGGCATTCTCTCAGGGCTTCATCTGCATTGTTTTTGGTGGGGACGGCCTTGGCGCCTCTAAAGGCCCCATCACAGGAGATCAAGACTTTGGCTTCACAATCTTGGACCCTATCCCGAAGAGAATCTGAGGAGAATCCACCAAAGACTACGCTGTGGATAGCCCCAATTCGAGTGCAGGCTAACATGGCGATAGCGAGTTCTGGAATCATCGGTAAGTAAATAGATACCCTGTCACCCTTCTTAACCCCCTTTGCCTTCAAGACATTGGCAACTTTGCATACCTCCTCATAAAGCTGTTTATAGGTATACGTTCTGTTGTCTGATGGATCATTGCCCTCGAAAATGATGGCGGTCTTGTCACCCCTTTTTTCAAGGTGCCTGTCAAGGCAGTTATAGGAGGCATTGAGTCTTCCATTTATGAACCATTTGTGATCCGGGGATCTGCTCCAGTCATAGACACAGACTTGATCCCATTTTTTGAACCAGCTTACATATTCTTTGGCTATATCACTCCAAAAACCTTTCAGATCATCCATGGAGCGCTGCCACATTTCCTTGTATTTCTCCATACTATTTACATAAGCCCTCTCTTTCCATTCATCTGGCACAGGAAAGGTCTTTCCTTCTACAGATACTTCTTTTCTCATATACTGTCTCCTTTCAATAATCATTACATTTCGGAATTTCTATCCCGGGAAAATCGACGAACTTTCCACTCTTCTCTCGCGCCCATCATAGGTGGGCTATGAGCGAAGTGTACTATTTCTGTGTTAGGCTCAAGATCATCTCCCACTCAGAGCCACTTGATCCAATACGCTTGAAGCCAACACTGCGCCAAAGGGAAATTGCAATATAGTTTTTCCTATCTACAGTCAGCCAGATAGTGGACAAATCTTCCTGCCGTGCCCAGTCTATGACATAAAGGGTTGTGGCAGTACCAATGCCCTGCCTCTGAAAATCCTGATGAATAAAGATGAAGTATTCAGCCCAGTTTGCTGGCATAGGAAAAAGGCTGGCGTGTCCAATTACACTATCTCCATATAGGGCAACAAGATTTATTCCCCGGCTGATAATATCCTGAACCCACTGATGCCTCTTATCCTTATCAAGTGGGGGAAGACCCTGTACAGACCCAAGGGGGTCATACGTATCATACATGTGAACTACTGACGTAAAATACCTTTCTTCATAAGGGGTTATTGTAACAACATTGCCTTTTTCACTCTTTATCGTCTTTATGGATGAAAAAGATCTCATTTCTTGCATTAGACAGAGTGTGAGCTTATATGGGCCATCAAAACAACACCTACCTTTTGAGCCCTCTTCTTACGCCCATGAGGGATTCTATGACCTGCCTTGTGAGTGTTCAAGCTTTTTCTTGCAGGCGATTCCAAAAACAGGAACTGAGCTACGGCGGAGGACCTTTTCAGCAACACTTCCGAAAAGGACATGCTCTACTCCTGTTCTCCCGTGCATACCCATAACAATGAGATCTGCAGGCAAACTCAAAGGCATAATCTGCATTGTTAGAGAAATCGGTGCAGAAAAGCGTCTTTTTGTATTTTGGATATTCCATTATTTTGTCTCCTTCTTTTACTTAGACGTGAAGATTCTATCCGCCTAAGGCAGAAAATCATAGGTTTCTCAGTGGCCTTGGGCACATCCTAACCCACATAGGTAACATTGAAACCCGAAGACTTGAGATCTGTGGCTATTGGTTCGGCATCCTCGCTCTGCAACCGTAAGACTACCAGCCAATCATCATCCTCATGTTCCGGGGGGAGGGTC
>JABXJY010000400.1 GCA_013375385.1 Desulfobacterales bacterium | reverse complement strand
CCAGGGGTGAGAAGGACTATGCCAGCCAGCAGGATCAGGAGTGCATCGAGCATCTCACCGGCGGGTATCTCTCCTCTCTGCAAACTCTCCCTTACCCTCTGTATGGTCTGTAAACCTTGATACCTGGCTAAGAGGGCCCCAAGAAAGCCAGTCAGAATAACAATCACTACGGTGTTAAACGCCCCGATATAGGATCCTATCTTTATCAGGAGGTAAATCTCCAGAAATGGAACAAGAGTGAAGGCAAGAAAGAGTTTTAGGAACATGGGCCGATCAGAAACAAAGTGACTTTCCAACACTCATTCCTTGATGGCGAATTGAATACTCCCCACCCACAAGCGCTGGCCAAAAGACGACCATTTTTGCCCATAACTACACGCTCCTACCCACGTCTATGAGTCTGAATCCCGGTGATAGTCTAACTATCGCCCTGTCATGGCTAAGTGCTTCGATTCGCAAATATCCTAACGTATTTTTTTGAGAATATTTGTACCCGCTGCTCACTCAGCACTAAGTCCTGAGTGAGTAAATTCGTTACCGAATTTATGAATCGAAGGACTAAGCTCTCACCTTGATTAGAATTTGCGAACCTCGATCATCGATCTCTTACAACAACGGGGTAAGAGACTTTCTTTCACCTGGATGGGGTGGGAAAGAAAAAGCGAATTTCCTTTGAGTGAGATGCCCTTTGTAGCCGTATTACAGCGAACTAAAGCTTATTCACGTTCTTGGCCACAGGTCCTCGGTCGCTCTCTTCCACATCAAAGCTCACCTGCTCACCTTCGGCGAGCGTCTTGAACCCGGGCGTGTTGATGGAGGAGAAGTGAACAAATACGTCCTGACCGTCTTCCTGACTGATGAAGCCATATCCCTTCTTTTCACTAAACCACTTTACCGTTCCTTGTGCCAAAGCGCCAATCTCCTCTTCTAAAACGTTTCTCTTACGGTCCCAATGCTCAGGTTGCAACTCTAACAAAAGGAAACCATCCTTCAGAGCGAAACCAACCCGCGAATAGAGCCGGGCCCTTACCACGGAGCACCATAATACAGAACATTGTCAAAGGTCAAGGGAAAAGAGGGCCAGTGCGATCAGGTTTTGTAATGGTCCACCTTACTATTGAGGCTCCCCACGTTAAGCCCGCCCCAAAGCCCACGAGAAGCACGTAGTCCCCTTTGTTCAGCAGGCCTTCCCGGTTGGCTTCATCTAGGGCGATTGGTATAGATGCCGAAGAGGTGTTCCCGTATCTTTGGATATTCGTATATACTCTCGCCATAGGAACATGCAGGTTCTTTGCCATGGCCTTAATGATTCGGATATTGGCCTGGTGAGGCACCAAGAGTCCAATGTCCTCGCTCGAAAGGCAGTTGTGTTCTAACGCCTCATTGGCAATTGCCGACAGACACCCGACCGCCCTCTTGAAAAGTCGGTTGCCATCCATACTGAGCTTAAACGGCTTTATGTCTATGCCTTGCAAAATTTCGGGGATATAGGAGTTCCCATAGGAAGAATACAGCAGTTCCCAGAACCTTCCGTCTGATTTCAAATGGGTAGAGAGAATCCCCTCCTTGTCTTTCGCAGAAGCAACCACTACTGCACCGGCTCCATCACCCAGAAGCACGGAGGTGCCTCGGTCTCGCCAGTTTAAAATGGTTGACAGTCGCTCTACCCCTACTACGAGCGCGGTTCCACACGTGCCAGATCGGATGGCGTTATCTGCCACGCTGAGCGCATAGAGGAAGCCTGTACATCCGGCAGACACGTCAAAGGCCATGG
>JABXJY010000126.1 GCA_013375385.1 Desulfobacterales bacterium | reverse complement strand
TCTCAGAGAAGTAGTCCTCCCCACGCCCAATCGCCCGCATGTTTCCCTTCGCACCATCCACCATGGGCGGGATAAGACAGGAGTGTCCTCTGCGCTTCCAAATGCCTTCGCATGAACAATTATCTGTTTTTTGCAATCCACCAGTGCCTGCCCTGTCAGGGGCTGCACCCCTTCCAGGCAGGTGAGTTCTATTGTTATTCCGAGCTAACGATTACTGCTATAAATCGTAATCCAGACCACTCCCCGAAGACTCTCCAATGCAGTTTGTAGTCTATAATCTAACCCAGTGAGAGCAATCACGATCATCGGGCTTGAGAGAGGCTGAGATTGTCAGCTTTCGGCTAGACTCCCTCCTGCCTTATCGAAACATCGTGCTTCAGCTCTAAAAAAGTGAGACTCCTAAAGAGATAAGCGTAAACCCTGTTAGATTTCACACGAGGTATAATGCCCCGTGTTCACCCCGTTAAATAGGTGCTTTAAATCTGATGTGTCTTTTTAGAGAATATATTCAACGGGGTAAGTGCGGCACTAACAGGGTAAAGCCTTGGGATAGGGAACAGAGCATGAATATCTCACGTTTAGTTAACATTTTACAATTTTGAGGGTAGGCTGTATAAGAAACTGAAGGATTTACCCCGGATAGAAAATGAAAAGTCGTTACTATGATCTCAACTCCTATCTTAGAAGCATCTTTGGCTGCAGGGTACAAAAGATATCGTTAGATGCAGGACTGACCTGTCCGAATAGAGATGGAAGCATTGCAACTGGCGGCTGCATATATTGTAATTCAAGGGGATCAGGCACGGGTGCTATGAAAAAAGGCCTGTCCATTACAGACCAGATAGTAAGAGGCAAGGAGTTCCTTAAGAGGCGATATAAGGCCCAAAAGTTTCTAGCGTACTTTCAGTCTTTTTCAAATACCTATGGGCCCCATGAGAGACTAAAGGATCTCTATGAAGAGGCACTTGCACCAGATGATATCGTTGGGTTGTCTATTGGCACTAGGCCAGATTGTTTAGATGAAACGATACTCACCCTCCTTGAGGGTTATGCAAAGGATTATCTTGTCTGGATCGAATATGGAATTCAGTCTATTCACGACAGAACACTTGCCGTTATAAACAGGGGCCACGATGTAAGCTGCTTTAAGAGGGCCGTAGAGGCAACCAAGAGCAGGGGGATTAAGATATGCACCCATGTGATACTCGGTCTTCCCTTTGAAGACAGAGGTGATATACTTGCTACAGCAAAGGCCGTGGCGGCAATGGGGATTGATGGAATCAAGATCCATCTGCTCTATGTTATCAAAGGTACGGGGATGGAGAAACTATACCGGGAAGGTACCTATAGATGTCTTGAGCAGGAGGAATATGCAAATCTTGTCTGTGATTTTCTGGAACTGCTTCCCCCTGATATGGTCATTCAGCGCCTTACAGGAGATCCCCATCCAGCTGAATTGGTGGCCCCCGATTGGTCGCTCAGAAAAAATGAGACCCTTTCACTCATCAAAAAGATTCTTGCTGATAGAGACTCGTGGCAGGGTAAGAGATATTAAGATTGTGACTTACTTTTTTGTAGTGGAACGTACCCTGCTTGAAGTGACTAAAGTGAACTAAAATTACTTTTTGCATTCCTTAATCGATAGCTGAATTATGCTCACCATGAATTTTCTGGATTCATATTGGACTGGAGCATTAGGATTTTGGTCATCGGAGATTTGTTTCGGATTTCTTTACTGCCTTCATGCCTCGTCGGTTTGGGCCGGGAAGGTGGAGCCTCGGTAGCAGTTCAGCAATTTCACATTTCTGGATATCTATCTCCAGCTTTCATGTGTTTATAGATATAGATGATTAATCTTATTAGGAGTATAGTCAAACACAGTATCAACAACCCACACGCTATAGGCATCCAAGAGCCAGGTGTGTCTTTATTGGCAAAGCCGATGGAAATGGATATGACTGAGAGAAAGATTAGATATAAGGTGAAAAGAGAAAGGAGAAACAAGAGAAATAAAGGGGCAAGTTTTCTTATCATGCAATCCTATTTTCAATCTGTCTGCAGAGGAATTCTACCTCCCTTCTAATACTCTCGTCAATTTTTATATTCTTCGTAGTTTTCTCGCAATCATACAATATTGTTGAATGGTTTCGTCTGAAGGAACGACCGATGAATTCCAGAGATTTATCTGTGTATCTACGACATAGATAAATGGCTATGCATCTTGGATAGGAAATAGCCTTTTTTCTGCTTCTTGACTTGAGCGCCTCCATATCAACCTTAAAGTATTTGCAGACTATTTTCTGGATATCCTCAACTGTTGCAAGGTGTCTGGCAGGTATTAATTGTCTAAGTGTCTCCTTTGCCAAACCCATGTTTATTTCCTTTTTCAGGTAAAAGGAGACTGCCTCAAGGGAGGCAAGAATCCCTTCAAGTTGTCGTACATCCTGGGTTACATTTTCGGCCAGGAACCAGGCTACATCTTCTGGTAAGGAAACTTGTCGCTCACGAGCCTTTTGTTTTAATATCTCGAGTCGGGTATGAAGCCCGGGTTTCTCAATGCTTGTCACGACACCAGAAGCAAGCCTGGAGATAAGCATCTTTTTCATGCCCGGAATTTCTTCTAGTGTGAGGGGGCTGGTAAATATAACCTTTTTTTCGTCATTGAACAGAGAATCGAGTGTGTAGCTGAGTTCGATCTGGGTTTTTTCTTTACCACTGAGGAAATGTAGTTCTTCCAAAAGAAGTATATCACACAGCTTGCGGTATTTATTCTTAAACCGGTCGATTAGATTATTCTTTAATGCAAATACCATCTCGTTGGTAAAATCCTCCGTGGTGACATAAAGGACTTTTGCCGTAGGTTTCTTCTGGAGAATTGAGTTACCGATAGCCTGGATTAAATGGCTTTTCCCCAGACCGGTTTTTGCCAGCAAAAAGAGGGACCTGGAAGGGTAATGGGAGTCATCGGCTATTGCCTTAGAAACTAGGTATGCAAATTCATTGCACTCCCCGACTACAAATTTATCAAAGGTAAACCGCGCATTCAGATATCCACCACCCGCCCTGATTTTCTTTGGCATATTTGGAAGGATCAACTGTTTTCCATTGCCATTTCCTCCGGTAGGCAAGAGCTTGGGTAATTCTCTCCGGGGTAAGACCTTGAGAATTAATTTATGGTCATTAAGACCCGCTTTAGAAAACTGCCTAAGAAGGAGGGAAGAATAGTTTTCCTGCACCCAGTTTCGAGAGAATTTGTTAGGACAACCAAGGCAAATCGTATTTTCACCTGAATCGAGAAATTGTAATGGCTTTACCCATAGTGAGTAGGTCTTTTCATCCATTGCTTCTTTGAGGAGTTCCTTGACTTGATTCCAGACCGCTTCCATATGGTACCCTCAATCTTGGCAGGCGTTTATATTTTAGGTGTTTCTGTCTTATTTAAGCAAAAGAGATATAGCTGTCAAAGACGATTATACGGAAAAATATCTTAGCCCCCCCTTCAGATTTTCAACATAAGTAATATATTGATTTAATGGGATCATTACCGTACGGTCATTTGAAATCCTTACTGGGCATGGGAAATAAATATCATAACAAAGTATCATTGAATTCAGCCACTTTTGTTTTTATTTGACAGAAGGGGCAATTTTATCCACATCGCCAAACTTTGATTTTCTTCAAAAAACGCTCTTTTTTAAAGTCTTTTGTTTTTTTCCATTACATTTTTTCCTTTTGGAAAGGTAAGGATCAATCGCCTACAAGGTGGGCAAGAATTTTGCTTATCTTTGAATAATGACACTGGGAGAAGCTGAGCTGGAACAGGAATCCATATTTTCTTGGCGGAAGGAGAGACAATAGTCTTTCTGGGTGACTTTTTTTTGTTTTATTTTTTTTTATTTTTTGTGATATTTTTCAAAAAAAATCTTTGCATAGATTACATGATGGCAGGTATCGGGTAAACTTAGTCCTTCGATTCATAAGTTCGATCATGAACTTATTTCCACAGGACTTAGTGCTGCCCTCGGCCATGAGCTCGGGCCGAATGGAGCGAGCAGCTGCTCCGAGCTAGCTCGTTAAAATACGTCACTGTATCTGCGAGTCGAAGCACTTGGCGTTGGACCCTTTCATGTATGGATGGTTGTGACTGTTCGCCTCGGAAGGAGTCCCAACCCGGTAGAGTAGTGTGCCCTCAAGCGTATTTACCGGGGCCAGTCACAATTCCAGGCAAACGGTCACAGACAGTTGACATTCGGTACAGGAGATCTCATAATAATTATTATGGGTGGAAGATATGGAAAATATGGTGAAATAAAGAGAGTTGAGAGGTTGCGGAAAAGCAAAAGAGCTTTGTCTTGTGGCCAGGGAAAACCTCGTTTCTTAAAGGGTCGCACCGGAAGAGTAAGGTCATCGAGGAAACATCCTGCTCACGGAAGCCTGAAGGATTAAAGGGGAGGCATTGGTTAATCATGGAGAGCGTAACTATAGACGGCGTAACCTTATATCTCAGTCAGCAAGATGAGTTACCAATGGATTGGGTCGGCCAGGAGGAGCTGGTAACCCAGATCATGGCAGCATGGTTGGTAATGGGTTCTGGTGATTTCCCCCTCAATCCACGCCTGATAGGAAAGCCTGGAGTGGGGAAAACCACCTTGGCCTATTATGCAGGCAAACGGCTTAATCGGCCTGTCTATCTCTTTCAGGCCACAATAGATACGAGGCCTGAGGATCTCATTGTGACCCCGGTTATTAGCGACCAGGGAAAGATAAAATATATGGCTAGCTCAATTGTTACTGCCATGATCAAGGGAGGGGTAGCGGTTATTGATGAGGGAAACAGGATGAGTGAGAAGAGTTGGGCATCCCTGGCACCTCTGATGGACAACCGGCGTTATGTAGAGTCAATTGTGGCCGGTATAAAGATTCAGGCCCATCCTGATTTTCGGCTCTGTACCACTATGAACGATGATGCCAGCACCTTTGATCTTCCGGAATATATACATTCAAGGCTGCAGCCTCAGATTCTCATTGATTTTCCCGACAGGGAAGAAGAGAGATTGATCCTGTCTGCCAACCTTCCCTATGCCGATGAGGAGATCCTGGACTATGTAGTTAATTTTCTTCAGGTGGCCCATGAAGCACAGGAGAGATATACGGTCAGAGATGGGATTAATATTGCCAGGTATGCGTTGAAAAGGCTGCGTATTGCTATCTCGAAGGAAGGTGAGGGGGTGGCAAAAGAACGGGTTCTGCTAGCGCTCAAAGAAGCGGCCTCCATGATCCTGGATGATGCCGCCGCTGGATACTTTGCTACTATCATAGAAACCTATGGAGACAAAAGACCATTTTGAATGGGGAAATGTCAGGCTCGTTCCTGTTGTCCACAACAGGGTCGAGTTTGCCCTTGAGGTAAGACGTCAGTTTGCTTCCTTCGAGCCAGACATTGTGGCGATTGAATACCCTCCAACTATTGGCCAGAAGGCAGTAGAGGGTATAAAAAGGCTACCGCACCTTTCCGTTGTCTACTATGAGGAAGATGATCACACCTTCATCTACCTGCCCCTGGAGCCAACGGACGGACAGGTAGAGGCAGCTCGATTGGCCCTATCGGAAAACCTTCCCATCCATTTCATAGACAGGGATACAGAGGGATACCCCATCGACCGGACACCTATGCCAGATCCCTACTCCATTATGAGGGTAGGGTACTGGCGCTATTGTCACAGCTATCTTGAGACTTACCCAGAAGGTCTCCATTCCCCTCAGGATCAACTGAGGGAGAGGACCATGGCCTACCATCTGCAGCAGCTCAATAAAGAAGGGAAGAGGGTCCTTTTCGTGGGTGGCCTGGCCCATCTTCCAGGTCTCCTGCGCTATCTTGATAAGCCCCAGGTACAGGTCATAGGCAGGAAGAGGAGAGGTCGCGTTATGCTTGCCCATTTACACAGGGAATCGTCCAGGGAAATTATGACAGAGATCCCCCTTTTTGCTGCTCTCTATGAGAGATTCAGGGGCGATTCTGCCGTGGCTGAACCAGATAGACTGGAGGCCATTGATCAGTTGATCGATAGGGCAAGCAGAAATCATCTGAAGAAGAATAAGGAAGAGGTGACTGTTAGCCAGCTCAGGATCTTTAACAGATTTGTTTTAAACTATGCCCTCTTAAGCGGTTTTTTGGCACCCGATCTATACCAGATCCTTGTAGCTGCTAGAGGAGCAGTGGATGATAACTTTGCATACGAGGTCTGGGATGTGGCAACAGAGTATCCCTGGCAGATGGAATCACCTGGATTGCCCGTCCTTCGCCTGCGGGGTAAGGACCTCTTCCTTGATCAGAAGAGAATTAGATTTCATAGGCATTTCAGAAGATTACGCAGAAGGCTGGTGCCGGTACCGATAAAGGGGAGACAAAAAGAAAGGTTTCCTGGGGAGTGGAAACGGGCCTTCAAAGGTTATTCCATCTGCTCATACCAGCCAGAGGATATCGTGATTGAGGGATTCGGGGATTATCTAAAAAAGAGGGCCCTCAAAGAGAAGTCAGAGGAACAGAGCAGGATTGTTCCCTTTGTCAGCTCGATGATGGACGGAATTGATATCAGAGAGACACTGAGGAATTGGCAAGAGGCAACGATATATGTAAGGGAAAATATCCCCCTGAAGGGAAAGGTGGGATCTGTGGTGGTTATCTTTGACCCCGATCTCCCTGACGCAGATGGTCAAGAAGGCTTCCCCTGGCGGGTTACCTGGTTGGGTGAGCACAATCAGGAATCGGATATGGCCTTCTACAGTACCCCGGCAGGTGAGGTAGTTGTTGGGCCGGGAATATCCAGGTGTCAGTATGGCGGATTCATGCTTACATTCCCTCCCCTGAGGGTGTATGATATCTGGAAGGATTCATTCTTTGATTTTGCAGGGAACAAGCCGGAGAGGCTTCTTCTTGCCGCCCTTGATTATTCCGTTGAGAGGCATGTTGCTTATGTGGCTCCTGCTCCCCCATCTTTCCTCTGTACATCATTCGCTTCCAGGATGGGGAAAAAGATAATCTACCTTCCCATCGGCATGTTCTCCCCTATCACCCTTAAAAAGATCAGGCAATTCCATGTACTGGATGGCCATCCAGTCAGGCAGTATGCAGGCAGGTATATATGAAGAAGTGTGAAGTGATCTAAATCAGCCTCAGGCTGATAAAGTGCCTGCCCGCTTGCCAAGCCCGCCTGCCACTGCGAGGCACGAGCGGGCAGGGCCTTGCGAGGCAGACGGGCCTAAAGTGAGCTAAGGTTACGACTGAACCCAATCGAAAGGCAGCTGCCAGGGAGTTGGGTATTGGCAGGCAGACCCCGTGGAGGAGGATCAAGCGCCTCAATATTCAGCTACCAAAGGAAGACGGCAGGTCTTCCAGATCAAAGAATAATAGATTCAGTGTCTAACCAGGGGTTTGCCCAAAGACACCTTGAAGGATACATCAACCATGTTTACCTGCGGACCTTGTGCACAGAGAAAGGCAAGCTGCCTCACCTTTGGGTTTTGCCAATCCAACCTTCTTTGGATATGATGGTAATATTACAACTATTTGAACTTGCCTATTCCCTGGAGCTCGCTACAGGGTTTCCCTTTAGTTCCCTCTCCTTCGGGAGAGGGCCTGCCCTGTTAAATACCGCCTCTGGCGGCCCCCCTTGGGGGATTTAACAGGGTGAAGGTGAGGGTGAATAAGGCAGCATTTCAGGTACTTACATCCCCCTCCCCTTAATCCCCTCCCACCAGGGGAGGGGAAA
>JABXJY010000399.1 GCA_013375385.1 Desulfobacterales bacterium | reverse complement strand
GATCAAATCCTCATCACGTAAACCCATAAACCTTTCTTCGGTAGTGTCTACAACATTCCCCCCTTCCCGTAATCCCTGTTGATGGAAAAGGTAAGCGGGGGCGGAGGTCTCAGCATCCTTGAAACGACCCCAGACAAGGTAGCACCGGCTTCTTGCCCGCGTTAGAGCCACATAGAGAAGCCGCAGGTTCTCTGCCAGCTGTTCCTTTTCAGCAAACACACGGTTTTCATCCATGCCTTCAGAGCCAAGATCGAGGGTTAGCCTCATATTGTCGAGTTCATCGTGGAAGGTAAAGGGATCCTTTTTCCGCTCGATCCTGGAGCCGCCCCACGCAAAGGGACAAAACACAACAGGATACTCAAGGCCCTTGCTCTTGTGGATGGTTACCAGTTTGACGGCATTCTCGTCACTTTCCAAACGCAGCTGGTGCTCCTCCAAGCGCGGCGCAGTTGAATCCCTTTGTTCCGAGAGCCACTTCAAGAGTCCCGCCATGCACAGCCTTCTTTCAGTGGATGCCACATGAAGGACCTCCGAGAGATGGAGCACATTCGTAGTGCGCCGTTGTCCATCGGGAAAAGACATGAGGCGGGTGAGGACCTTTTGCTCGAATAGCAGGTACCTGAACATCCGGATAAAACCGTGCTCCTCCCAGAGATCATGGTATCTCTTGAGATTAAGGAGCCATTTCTCCCACCCGGTTTCATCCTCTGTCAAACCATCCAGTTCCTCTCCTCTGGTACCCATCATATCTGTTGCCATGGCCGCCTTGAGGAGTCTCTCGTTATTCGGCTCACTAATGCCTGCCAGAACGCGATCCATTTCCAGGGCCTCATGGGAATCAAAGAGGCTCTCGGTCGTATAGAGGACGCTGGGGATTCCAAGAGATGAAAGGGTTTCCTGCATGAGACGTGCCTCGGAGTTTGTCCTCACCAAGACAGCAATATCTCCTTCGCTGAGAGGTGTTTTTCCTATGAGCGTTCTGCTGTCCCTGCCGAGACTGATAAGTCGTGAGATCTCATCTGCCACAGCCCTGGGAATGAGTTCCCGTGCCCGGGTCTTGGTGATAGTCTTTCCGGGTTCTCCTACCTTGCTGGCATCCACAAACCATAGCTCCAGAGGCGGTTCCCTTTGTCCATCCATCCTGAGAAAATCAGGGTCTTTATTTGTTGCCGGCGCAGCCGGTTGAAATGGGATCTCATCATAGACAAAGGGGCGGTCTGCCCTGGCAAAGATGGCATTGATTGCGGCAATCAAATCGGGTTCGGACCGCCAGTTCTCCCCGAGGGTGTACCGGGATTCCACATCCCGCGCAGCGTCCATGTAGGCAAAGACATCGGCGCCACGGAAACCGTATATGGCCTGTTTTGGATCGCCGATAAGAAAAAGGATGCCCTTTCCGGTGCCAAAAACCCTTTTAAAAATGGCATACTGAATCGGGTCCGTGTCCTGGAATTCATCGATCAGGGCGGCCCTGAATTTCATCCTCATGGCCCCTGCAAGGGCTTCTCCACTCTTTTCCTCCAGGGACCGGTGAAGCCTGAGGAGAAGATCATCAAAGAACTGGATGTTTTTCTGCCCTTTTCTCCTGACAAGCTCATCGTGCACGTAATGAAATAACTCTACCTTGAGCCCGAGGAGACGCTGGTCAAAAACCCTCTCGAGTTCCCGTTGTTTTTCCCTGAGCGTCTGACACAGGTCAAAGAATGGATGACCCGGAGGAGCATGGTTTTTCTTCACCGACTCCTCGAGTTCGCCTGAGGTGAACTTCTCGAAACCCTGAAACAATACG
>JABXJY010000125.1 GCA_013375385.1 Desulfobacterales bacterium | reverse complement strand
ACAGCTATAGCTATAATGGCGCCGGTTAACGGCTTTACACTGGCATCCTGGAGATGCTCAAGCCAGGTGTGATGGCGATGGTCAACACGCTGGACCTGGTCGATGATGCTCCCGATAGCAGCCCATCGGTCATCACGACTCCGAGCGGAAGTGCCAGGTGATGTAGCCTTGGGAATATTCTCCACCAACTCCTTTATCCCCTGACCGGTTACTGCTACCGTAGGAATAACCGGCACCCCTAAAAATTCCCTCAGCCTTTCTAAATCAACATCTATGCCGCGATGCTTGGTGTCGTCCCACAGATTTAAGGCGACAACCACCGGGATCTCCCTCTCTAAGAGCTGCAAGGTCAGGTAAAGACTCCTCTCCAGATTGGTCGCATTCACCACATTGATGACTATATCTCCGGTTTCCAGCATCTGGAGGGCTATCTTCTCTGCCTCGCTGGTTGGTTCCAGGGTATAGGTGCCGGGCACATCAACAACCTCAACCTTTTCTTGTCCCAGCTTCAGGAACCCCCGGGTGTAGCTTATTGTCGTGCCTGGATAATTAGAAACCGCTGTATGCACTCCAGTCAGACGCGAGAAGATGACACTCTTACCCACATTGGGATTTCCCACCAGCAGTATCTTCCTCATCGTATCTCATCTAACTCAACTATTATCCTGTTAGCCATGCCGAAGCCAATAGCCACCTGGGCCCTATCTACCTCGATGGTTACCGGTCCTCGTGCAATCATAGAACTAATCTTTGTTATTCTCTTGCCGGGTATGATGCCGAGAGCATTAAGGCGGTCGGCTAGACCAAATCCGCCTTGAATTTGAACTACAGCACCACTCTGCCCGGGCTGCATCTGAGTCAAACTTATTAGGTTTCCGTGGGGCATGAATCTTATTCCTTTCCTAGTCCCTCGATTCATAAATTCGGTGACGTATTCATTCACTCGGGACTAAGTGCTGAGTGAGCAATCTCAAAGGTCATGCTCATGAAAATACGTTATAGTATTTGCGAATCGAAGCACTAGTTTCAGCCAGGTGATCCGAGGTTCCTGTATTCATTGAAAAGCGCCAACCAGTCATTCCCACTCCCGGGACAATGCTCAACAAATTCCATAAAGTCCACAATCCTCTCAAGGGTAGCAGGGCTGACGGCATGCTCCATCTTGCAAGCATCTTCATCTGCTTGATCATGGTCTATCTGTAAGATATCGATTAAGAATCTCCTGAGAGTCTGATGCCGTTGATCTATCTGGCTTCCAATATCAGAGCCTTTTCCGGTGAGCTCAAGATCTTCATATTTCTCATGGTCGATCATGCCTTTCTCGCTGAGGGTTTTAAGCATGCTCGTAACAGTAGGCATCTTAACCCTAAGCTTCTTGGCAATATCCTTTACCCTGACAACCCTCTTTTCCTGAGAAAGATTATAGATACCCTCCAGATAATCTTCCATAGTGGGTGTAAGGTTTCTTTTGGATGCATTATTGACGTCTCTGCTATTCATGACATTTACCTTTATTTTAGGCCTTAAACTAAGTTTGATGATTCTAATTCTATCATTGAAAAAATCATTGTCAAGGTTTTCGTTTTTTTTCTTTGGGAATTGAGGAATGTGAAAGAATCTAGAATTTGATGAGGCGATGGTCGTTGGCTTTACTGGTGGGCGGGTTTTGCTGGCTCCGGTGGTCCCTCCAGTGCTTGCTTGTAATCTACAAACAGTCCTTTCTCATCCTTGATGAAAATCTCCTGACTGCTGTTTTACAATCCGGGGTGCCCTGCAATTTTCAAACAGGACTTCACGTCATGCATTTCCAAAATCCTCTGGATTCAGTTTTTGGAGAATCTCCTGCCACTTCTTTCCCTGTTTCGATTTATCCTCAGGCTCCTCCTGCAAATCTATCTGCTTGGAGTTTTTGATAACCGCGTCCGCCACAAAAATGGGGACATTAACCCTCAAAGAGAGGGCTTGGGACTTTTTGTCAAGGAATCAACGGCTAATGCCGATATGACCATAGGCCTTGACATGAGTCTGCCTCCTATCGGCCTCGTTGTTCTCGACTCACGTGCTCAATTACTCGTCTCTGAAAGGTCACAGTGCTTGCAATTCCCTCACCGCTCTCCCAGTGGACACGTGGTATCTCGATTTCTTCCCGACCATCCAGAAAAATTCTAATGAATGGTCGAATTCTCTATACATCCGTGAGACGGGAGGCCCCTGACTGGGCCAGTGAATGATTGTGAGGTTATCTTCGAGGGCTGCCTAATAGGATCGCCGCCATCCACCTCGTTTTCCACCACCGTGGCCTCCACCTCGATGGGCCTCGGAACGAGGGCGAGCCTCATTAACGTTAAGGGTACGTCCTTTCAGCTCTTTGCCGTTCAGACCAGTTATCGCGGACTGAGCTTCAGCTTCGGCGGGCATCTCCACAAATCCGAATCCTCTTGATTCCCCGCTATACCTGTCTTTTATGATATTGACAGATTCCACCTGTCCGAAGCCCTCAAATGCCTGTTTTAGATCCTCTTCGGTTACCTCGAACGACAGATTACCTACATAGATATTCATTGTGACCTCCTTGTTAATCTAAAGAATTTCGCCCGTATTTCTGTTGATCAAATTGCCTGTTACCTCCTATGAATATTTCTTAAATGTTAAGCTTCTTCCTTGACAATGAGGCTTATGGTGCTAACGGTCACGGAGGGAGCAGAAACGAACACCAATGACCTTGACAAACTCCCTCGACAAGGCTTGAGTCTGTCGGACCTGGCTGAAGTGCTGGACAAGGTCTCTGAAATGGGCGGCCGGGGTGGTATGTAACCGAAAGCAGCTCTAAGAACTACAAGTGCCACGAAGAGCTCGCTCTCGGTACCGAAAAGGGACCCCATGAGGATATCCGAAGAAGTCGTGAAGCGTGGCTGAAGGGGTCGTAGGTGGAGTCAAACAACAGCGAACCTTGGTGGGTGCAGGCTGATTGTCTGCGCACAGCGGTCTTTGTAGACCGATTCAATCGCAGGCTGAACGAAGGGTTTTTCCAGAGCCTAGTTCACAGGGATTTTCTCAACCAATTGAGGGGCTACAAAAGGGCCTAGCCGAATGGCATTGGCATTAAAAGCATGACCGTCCACGTCAGTGCTCCACTGACGTGGCACGCCGTTCTATTAAGACCAACAGCAAGTACCTAGGATGGAATAAGAAAGAACGTTAAGTTTTCATATCTCATATAAACATTTTTATTTTAAAATACTGTAAGAACATAAATCAAGGGTTTTTTATCTTTCTCTGCTTTTTTCTAACTCCTTCTTCTTATCTCTTGTCAAATCCACTCTGTAAAATTCTTTATCATCTCAAAAAATCTGGGGTAAGCGCCTGAATCGTGAATATCCCCTTTCCTATTGTTATCATCTTCAAATATCTCACCTTTCTTTTCTGCCCAACAGGAAACGCGCTAGGGGCCCCCTGGCAAGTATATTCTTAATGGTCTAGCCATAAAAGGTAAATTTCCTACGTTGATTCAGGAATCAAGATCTGAGCCCGATTTCACTATTTCTGTCCCATCTCACAGTTTCTAGATAGACAGCCCCAGACAGGTACAAACGATTATCTCCGGCATTTTCTTATTGACAAGGTTTTAGGCAAGCTTGTATTAGTAGCCTTTAAAAATGAAACAATGATAAGACATGGCTTTTAAAAGGAAAAGTAGACACGAGGAGGGAAGGGATTGTCGATAGAGATAGAAAAACCTGTTTTAGAGAAGGTCTGCATGGAAGTGATTGAGACTGCCCTCCTTTGTCTTCCCAATGCCTTCAAGGGTACCGTCTATCGAGCCAGACAATTACCAGAGCTGATTATAGAGAGAATCACCTCGGGAATAATTGACGATTTGAGAGAAAAGATTTCATGGGGTCTTCCGACAAAATCCGAATATAATCCCCCAGGTAAACCATGGGTCGAATACCAGGATCAACCGGGTCGTCCCCTTGAGGCAATGGCGTGGTGCGTTGCGAAACAGAAGAGCTGGACTGCCGCAGATCCAGCAACCGATGCTCGAAGTGTCAGATTGCAGGTTGAAGGAGTATGGGAAGATTGTTTCCATATGGAACCGGTGCTCGTCCCAAAATCCGATCTTACATTAGATAGATTCCCCCTGTCCAAATATCCGAGAGATTATGAAGGGAACCTCATATGGAAGGACAGTGAGTACGTTGTTGTTGCTGTCATCAAGATACACTTCAATCCTGGCACGATAAAGATCGGCAGCCATGAGACCAGGGTTATCAAAAAACTTTCACGCTCCCTCGGGACAGAACTGTTGTCTTACCAGTTGCGCCAGGATTCCATGAGAACCATGCAAGAGCTGGCAACGGACAGATTAAATGCCTGTAATATATTGGCAGATTCACTCCGGAATGTGATCGCAAAGTCAGGGTTGATCCTTTCTCTTGTTAAGCAGGAGATAGGATGCCTCAGGGACCAGTGGGAACAGTTACTGCTCGAGCACCGGAAAGAAAAGGATATGAAGGCGGAGGCCATACGGGAGTTGAATAAAGTGTTAATGACCTTTGGCAAAGGGTCTGAGAGTCTAAGGGAAGATCTGATTGCTGTCCAGAATAGATTCTTGGAACTTTCTCTTTCACCTGAAAAGGCAGAGAACTGGGTGATCATGCAGATAGAGGACAGATGGAATAAGCTCCTTTATGAATGGCCACAGAATGACAAAGAGACAAGAATGATTTGGCAGACCATTGATGAGCTGAAAAAGGCCGTTTATTTTGGAAAGGACCCTGATATCATTGCCGATTATGACAGAATCCCTGAGGAGCTGAGAGTGGAATTTGTTAAGCTCATTTACGGAGACAACGAGCGTTTTAATGCCTCAGCACTTGCCCGCCTGATCGAGATACTGGACAATCCTGCCTTGACTATCCAGTCTCGGAAGAGATCAAAGAAAATCCTGAAGCAGCTCAAGGCGCTTGCAGAGACCATGAGCCAGCTTGAACGAGATATAAACTTCCTCTTGGGTCAGGTTCTTAATGGAAGTGACGATGCCCTGGCCAATGGGGCACCGAACAATATCGTTCCAAGCTCTAAACGGAAACATGAATCTCTCGGTATCTGACACTACATTTGCCGATCAATCTGACGTCATGGCTCAACCATCTTTCTTTGAAATATCCTCGGACATTTTATGCATATCAGGCTGTGAGGATACTTACCGGACCGCCGAGCATCTCACTGCCTTAGGATTATCCCCTTGTGCGTTAGAGTGCACTGTTGTCCAAATGCTTTGAAGTGGAAAATGTCCTTTTCTCGCAGGGCTGGAAGAGATTGCTCCCGGTCTTCGTGGCTCCATAATAGCTTGACGGACATGCCATTGACAGAAAAGTGAAGGTGCCATTTTTTGGAACGGGTTGACCCACCTACCTTAGCAGGGCACCCTGTTTCATCCCTCCCAGGTTGGGATCTGTTTTCTTGAGTGACTTCCACATAGGTCATAGACTTTTTTTCACGCCTCTTGTCGGTCATGTACTCGTAAGTTACACCCCCGGTAAGGAAATGAACAGTGTTACTAGTTTCACTTAGTCAACATCTGATACCGAATACTTGACATGCTTCCATAAGTCGTTTTAGAACCAACGTCCGAAAGCGCCGGTTAAAACCGGTGAGGTGTAGTGGATGAAAGAGCCATACGGTGAAGGAGTAGCGATCCACACCGACCCCGAGTCATGCGGCGATGACAGTAATGGTATGGCTGAAGCGCTGACAGGGGTACGTGCGGGCCGAGTATTGAGCCGCGAAAGCGTTCGAGTCCAGGGTGCCCACGTTGTTGACGTAACGGAAGGCAACACCGGGCGTATCGTTAGCGTGAGATATGCCAGGACCCTGCGCGGTCGGAGACCTTGAGCACGTACGGAAACACCTTGCGCGGGAACCGGGAGATCCCATGTTTGCCTTTAATCGGAAGGTATTGAAGGCCGCATCGAGAAGTCTATGGACGCAATGCGATGATGAACGAATATGGGAAGTCGGACAGCCCCATAGTACCAGAGAAGCTGCCGAACAACGTCTCCAAGGAGACAGCGGAGGCAATGGAGGGAAGGGGACTGGCCAAGGGGAACCCGCCCAAGCGTAACGCGTCCCGGACACAGGGCCGGACCAGCGCGCCCAGCGCACTTGAGCGGGTACGCCAAGCAGCAGAGAAGGATAGGAAGCAGCGGTTCACTGCGCTCCTTCATCATGTCTATGACGTCAATCGGCTAAGAGCGGCATACTATGCGGTAAAGCGCAGTGCTGCACCAGGGATTGACGGGCAGACGTGGAGGCTCTACGGGGAGCACCTGGAGGAGAACCTCCAGAATCTGTCCAGAAGGCTTAAGAGAGGAGCGTACCGAGCGAAGCCTGTCGAGAGGAAGTATATCCCAAAGATGGATGGACGGCAACGGCCGATCGGCGTTCCCGTACTGGAAGATAAAATAGTCCGGCGTGCAGTCGTGGAAGTACTCAATGCCATTTATGAGCAGGAGTCTCTCGGTTTCTCATACGGATTCCGGCCGAACCGTAGCCCGCATCATGCGTTGGACGCGCTATCGGTGGGAATTAGTATGAAGAAGGTGAACTGGGTGGTCGACGCAGACATTCGTGCGTTTTTCGATACCCTCAACCATGAATGGCTGGTGAAGTTTGTCGAGCACCGAATTGGGGACCGACGCATCGTGCGTCTGATTCAGAAATGGCTGAAGGCCGGTGTGCTGGAGGAAGGGAAACGGATACAGAGTGAGGTAGGTACGGTCCAGGGTGGGAGCATAAAGGCCGCTGCTGGCCAATATTTACTTGCACTACGTATTTGACCTTTGGATTCAGCAATGGCGGGATAGGAAAGCAAAAGGCGATGTGCTGGTCGTCCGCTTTGCAGACGATTTCGTTGTGGGATTCCAATATCGCTCCGAAGCGGAGCAGCTCCTTGCTGAGCTGCACCAAAGGCTGGCTCAATTTGGACTGGAGTTGCATTCCGACAAAACCCGCCTTATCGAATTCGGCCGATATGGTGCCCAGAATCGAGCAAGGCGTGGGCAAGGAAAACTGGAGACCTTTAATTTCCTTGGCTTCACGCATATCTGCGGAAAGACTAGAAAGGGTAAGTTCACGGTAATTCGAAAGACGATGCGCAAGAAGCTGCATGCTAAGCTGAAAGAGGTATACACCGAGCTTCGGCGGCGCATGCACGACCCGGTTCCGGAACAAGGTGCTTACTTACGCTCGGTGGTAACAGGTCGCACCCGGTACTTCGCCGTACCCATGAACATTCGGTCTGTTCATGCCTTCCATAAGGAAGTCTGCCGGCTGTGGTTGAAAGTATTAAGGCGCCGGAGTCAAAAGCACCGCCTGAGCTGGGATCGGATGAAGCGCATGATCGCAGAATGGGTTCCGCTACCCCGAATTTGTCATCCCTATCCTCTACAGCGCTTTGGCGTTATGACCCAAGGCAGGAGCCCGGTGCGTTAACAGCGCATGCCGGGATCTGTGCGGGGGGGTGCCGGGCGACCGGCATTCCTACCGCGACCATCTCAACTTCACGGTATTGATTATGTCACCCCAGATCAGTGTTACCGAGGGTTGAGGGAGATAATTGTTGCTCAACGTAAAGAAAAACTTCACCAACAGCGTCAATTCCGAAAGGAGGTGAACCGATCAAAACAAGATTTCTTGACAGATGATCCAACAACCCTAAATGTTAACCTTAATCAAGTCATATCCTGTAGTGTAATGAATCTCTAAATTGGGACATTGTCTCAGAAGCATGTCGATACATAGTTATTGCCGCA